>NZ_MJXO01000038.1:0-5066 GCF_001762835.1 Campylobacter sp. BCW_6466 | reverse complement strand
CTTTTCTACAAGTTGCTCAATTTTAAGCAATGCATCTGTCCCCATATAAGCTGCAAAACCACCCACTGCAACGCTAAGCTTTATGCCAAAATTAAGATAATTTACAATTTCAAAAACTAGATATGCTACAAACATAGAACCTAGCATACCTTTTAAAAAGAGTGTAAATTTACCTTTTAAATTAAGAGCTTTGCTTAATTTATTTTTTGTTACAATTCCTACAAGTCCAGCTATAAAGCTTACTATCATTAAAACCATATATACAAATATATCTTCTAATTTCATTGCTAGTTCCTTGTAAAAATTTCAAATACATACAATAAAGCTAAAGCAAAGCTTGAAAATAAAAGAGCTATAAGAAGATCTTTTGCAATGCTTTTTTGATTTATCATTTTATTATTTTCTTTCATCTTTCTCTCCTGTGCAAAGCTTGGCTATATTTTCAACTTCTAAGTAATACTTAGAGATTTCTTTAGCACTTTCTAAGTCTTGTTTGTCTAAAGGCTTTAAAGGAAGTTTTAAAGGGCATTTAATAGGAACTTTAACTTCTTTGATTTCAGTTTTAATCAAAATATCTTTAGAAGCACAAGCGCTTAAAAAAACAAAAGGTATAATTAATAGGAAAATTCTCATTTTATCATTCACTTTTTTGCTCCTAAAATATTAAATAATTCTTTATAAGCTTTAAGTTCACTCTGGCAGCTTTTATCTTTAATAAAAACCTTATCCACTTTTAAAACTTCTTTTAAAGTCTCTTTGGGCTTTAAATCAAGTTTTAATTTATCAATAGCTTTATTTTGCTGGGCTAATTTATCTTTAAAAACATTGATTTCATTGCTAAAATGCAAAGCTTTAAGTTTTAGATTTTCATTTTCTAAAGCTAAAGCATTGTTTTTTAAATATAAAAAACCACAAAGAGCAATTAGAACAAAAAAAGCTATTTTTGAAGGACTTAAAAACCTTGATAAAATAAAACTAAACACAATCTTTTCCTTATGGATAAGTCCATCTTGCTTTTTTGCCTCTAGTGTCTAAATGCACAAACCCAGCATAAGGATCATTAAAATTATGCTTTATGGCAATCCCTAAACCTCTTTCGCCATAGGTGTTTAAAACATATTGATGAACTTCTTCTGTTTTAACTCCTTTAACCACAAAGTCCGCTGCACTTCCTATAGTGTGTTGGCTTTTAGGGGCTCCACCAATCTCTGCATTATGCTCTTTGCAGCGATATCCACTATTTATAATAATAGGAGCATTGTAATGTTCTCTGATTTCACAAAGAATGTCTATAAGCTCATCACTTGGTACATTTTGCGGTAATTCACATTTGCCGCATTTACATTTAAATTCGCTTTCTTTAAAATAAGGGTTATTTTTCATTTTCTTCTTCTCCTTCTGGTTTTGAAAAAATTTCTATATTAAATTTAAGCCTATAAGCAAATAAAGAACTGCTTATAAAACCACTTTCGATACTACTTAAAAGCTTTTTGCTTGTATCAAATTCAAAAAGTTTTAGTCTTAATTCATCTATTTTTTTAATCAAAGAATCTTTATCTTTATTAAAAGTATGAGAACTAAAAATCAATGAAAAATTCACACTATCTTTATGATGATTAATACTTGTTAGGCTTTCAAGCATTAGATAAAGTCCGCCTTGTTTGACATCTTCGTAATTTGCTATGCCTATCGCATTAAAATGCTTTAATAAATCTTTGCTAACACTATCTAAAGTCAAAACCTGTCCTTTTTAACTTCGCAGATGAAATGAATTCATCCTTGCGATAAGGAGCTACGCTCCCTTAACCCACCTGAAGGCCACGCCCGACCTCGCCTTTTACTCCTTAAAGTCTTGCCTTAAAAAGCTAAAACCTGTCCTTTCTTTGCATAATTTTAAGTCTTAAAGAGCTTAAATTTCCTTCTTTATCAATCAAAGGTGCATTTTCAATTCGTTTTAAAGCATTATCTAGAAGGATTTTATCTTCATCATCTAAGACGATTTTAAGATAAATTTTTATGCGAATGTATGCAAAATCCTCCCAAATAAAATCAGCAATATCTTTATTTTTGCAAATATCATCTGCATCTTTTGCTGCTTTAGCTACTACTTCTCTTGTAATTTCATCGATATTTGCTAAGTTTTGTTGTGCCCTTTTCATCAGTGCTAACTCTTTTAAAGTAAGAGCTAGCATTTTAGGAGGAGAAAGCAAGGCTATCATTTATCTTGTTTTCCTTTTTTTTGTTTCTTTGTTTTTTAAAGACTCATTTATTATAGTTTCTTCATTTTCTTCTAAAGTCTTTTGTTTTTCCTTTAAAAATAAAGCTTTTTCTTTTTCAAACTCTTGTTTTTCCTTTAAAAATAAAGCTTTTTCTTTTTCAAACTCTTGCTTTTCCTTTAAAAATAAAGCTTTTTGATCGTCATTTTCTTTTGGATTTAAAATTGCATTTTGATTTCTAAGTTTATTAGCTGAAACTATATTGTCCATTATTCTGCCTTTCCGCTTGATTTATAAGCTAATTGCCACAGTCCATAACCTGCATTGTCTTCGCTATCGATTCCATATTGGAAAGTCTTACGCATAAAAGCAGCTTCATCAGTAGGATTATCTTTAGCAACAAACTCAGCTCCTTTGTTGATTTGCAAAATTAAAGGTTTGATTGGTTTGGTATTGTCAATTAAATACCAAGCGTCTTGATCGCTTAAATTTGGACTTGTAAATACTTCTACAACGCCTTTAAAAACATTGCTTGAACCATTGATTAAATCGCTATTTACAATCTCGAGTGCTTTTGCTTCCAAGCTTAATGGTACAACCAAAAGAGCAGGATTGATATTTAAAGTGCGTCCGCTTTCATTAGTCAGTGCACGCATATTTTTTCTAGCCTCCATAAGACTTGTAGCACTTAATTTTTTATCTCCAAGATTTGAAAAACTCACACCACCAATATCGTGATCATTTGCAAAAAATGCTTTTCCATCAAAGCAAGTTTGATTTTGCTCTAAAAGTGTAAAAATAAGATCATTATAATGATTTTGTACTTCGTAAGCTAACATTTCAATTTGTGGTCTTATTATTCCTAAATTATCGTAAGTTATTACATCTCGTGGTACTTCAATGGAACTTTCCCAATCTTTTTTAGTGATAGTATAACCTTGACCCTTAAGTTTGCTAAATTGACGATCGCCTATCCATTCACGCATTTTTGGTAAAGATGCTAAAAATTGATATTCTACAACCAAAGAATTTGCATTGGTTACCATTGCAAATTTTTCATAATCTTTATTTCCACCTTCAAGAGCATTATTAAAAATGGTTGAAAATCCCTTATTCACTGCTTGCATGTAAGCAGTGCTTAATTCTGTAAAAGCCATTATTTGCCTCCTTTGATTCCAAGTTGTTTAAAAACTTTTGCCTCATAAGCATTAAGTTCTTTTCTTTTGTTTGTAAAATTAAGTTCTTTTTTACCTAAAACAATATTTGCTTCTTTTTTGCAAACATCAAGATAATCTTCTAAAACCCTGCCTTTCATATTAAGAGCTTTTTGATAGCGATTTGGTAAAATGAGTCCATTTTGCAAAAGAGAATCAAGGCGTTTTTTATTAAGCTCAATCTCTGTTTCTTCATTTTTGTTTAAAGCAGTTTCAAGTTTTGCTTTAAGTTCTGCAATTTGTGCTTTTAACTCTTCATTTTCTTGTCTTAAAGTTTCTAACTCGCTGTCTGGATTTTCACCTTCACCTACACAATCTTCTGTCTCTTGTACGGATTCTTCTACATTTTCAGCTTGTTCTTCTACTTGCTCGGCTAATTTTTGTAATTCTTCTAATTCTTCTTCGTTCATTGTATTCCTTTCTTTTTTTAATTTCGCGGATGAACTAAAGTCATCCTTGCGAGTGGGAGTTTCACTCCCTGCACCCACCTGAAGACCATGCTCGACCTTGCCTTTTTTAGCTTCTGTCCCACTTCGTGGGGTGCTTAACTTTGAATTTTTGGTGCTATTGATTAATGACCTAGCTTTATTTAAAGCCCTGTTTAAAAGATTGGGCTGATTTACAAGTCCCATGGCGTCTAAATGAATAACATTTTTATCATCATCCACATAATATTCAGGGCTTAAATATCTAAAAGCCTTATTTTCAACAAGTTCTTTCCCTTTGGGCGTTAACTCAAGACTTGCATAAATGCCATCTTCTCTTAACTCTAATGAATTTCTATCAAACCAGCCATAAGCTTCTCCTCCTTGATGATTAAGATTTAACGCTATATCAAGTCCATTTTTTTGTATATTATTGATTAATTTTTCCCCATCTATCTTAAATACTCTCCCATCAAGTCCTTTGGCTATTCCAATAGGAGAAATTTTTACTTTTTCATTTGTGAGTTTTGTATTAAGCTCTAATAATAAATCACGCATCAAAAGCCTTTATTTTTTCGCATAATCATAAGATAAAAAATGCTTTTAAACCACCTATTTAAAGTATATATAGACTGATTTTAAAAAAATAAAAAAATATAATTTCAAGCAATAATTCTAAAGGAAAAATATGAGCAAAAAAGAACTTGCTAAAAGTCTTTTTATACAAGGAAAAAGTATCAAAGATATATGTGTTTTAACAGGTCTTAGCAGACAGGGTATATACTGTATGAAAAAAGATGATTTTAGCAAGGGTATTGATTGGGAGAGTTTAAAATTAGCCGCTTTAAGAGATGAAAAAGATTTAGAAAATAAAGAAGCTATGTTTTTAAACGCATTGATTGGTGAGTTTGAGAGGTTTTTAGAAAGCGCTAGTAAAAATGAGCTTGATATTGATACTTTAGAAGCTTTAAATAAATACGCTAAAACTTATTGGACTATTAAAGCTCCACAAAAAGTAGATGTTAAGGCTTTAAATTTACAAACTTGTAAAAAAACTATTGATTCTATTATTGAGTTAGCAAGCACCAATGAAATAGTTTGTGAATGGCTTAGTGATAATAGTGATTTAATTATTTCAAAGGTTTTAAAATGAACGAACTTGGCATCATTTGCGACATTAAAGAAGGTAAAGCTAAGGTTGCTATTGGAGA
>NZ_MJXO01000037.1:0-23663 GCF_001762835.1 Campylobacter sp. BCW_6466 | reverse complement strand
ATCAAAGCCATTTTTAAAGGAAAACCCCATGTATAACCCAAATTCAGCCATAGAAAGAGTGAAAAATCATCTTGCTTATAAGCTCGGTCAAACTATGATTGACTTTACAAACAATGGGGGGGGATACATAACGTTATTTAAAAAACTCTATAAAATTAAAAAACAACACAAAAAAGAACAAAAAATTTATCAACAAAGCATACAAGTTTTTCCTCAGCTCAAATATCCAAATTTAGAAACATGTAGTGATTATGAGCAAGCTTTAAGATATAAATTTCATTTATCTTATATGCTAGGTGAAGTTTTAATCAAAGCTGATAAAACTTGGTACAAAGGAAGTGGATTTAAACTAAAAAATGATATTAAAAAAGCTAAAAAAGAATTTCAAATTTTTAGAGAAATTTTTAAAGAATTCGATCAGATTAGCTCTAGCATCCTTGAAGGATTGATAGATAATAAACAATTATTCCTAAAAGAATTTCTAAGAATAAAAAATATATTAAAAATTCATCAAGATTATCAACCTATATTAGATAATATTTTTCATAATTTTAATTATTTTATACAAAATTTTGATCTTATAGAAGAATGGTTACTATCAGATGATTTTAATGAAAGATATAAAAAAGGAAATCATCCTTACCCTTCTTTACTTGATCCTAAGAAACTAAATGATGAAAACGAAAAAATTAATTATAAAAATATACCTGCTAAACTTGCATGGGACATGAATTTACCTTTACCTGATGGGTATAAGTTTGTGTATTTAGGATTTGGATTATCAGGACATTCAGCTTTGAATTTGTTTTTAAAAAAATCTTTAAATGTAGTTTCATACTTAAATTCCATAGAATATATCTATTCTTTTTTTAAGAGTGATGCTTGTTTTTTTATTTTTATTCATAGCATGAACGATATAGAAAAAGTCAAAAAATTTTTATATAGAATTTATAGTCAACCTGTATTATTTTTAACTAGAGATCCTATAGAAAGATTAAAGAATGGTATAAATCATGGCTGGTATGCTCACCCTCACCAAAACATCTTTGATACATATATTATTAAAGAATGCAAAATTGATGTTATTTTAGATCGAGTAAAGTATACAAATATTAAAGATTATAAGGTTTTATTTAACAATTTACAATTTTGGATAAATTCTGCTAGTTTTAACTATACAACAATAAGAAATTGTATAGATACACAGATATTTTATTTAGACATGAAAGATATTATGCCTAATAAAGCCTTTAACACAATAAAAAAATTATCCAAAATATTAAATTTTAATCCGCCTAAAGAGGAAAATAAAGATTTTTACGAAGAGATAAAAAGTTCTCATTTTCGATATATTTTACCTATTATATTAATCTACAATGATATTAAATTTTACGTAACTTTGAAAAACGAAAAAGAAAATAATTATATAGATGTAGAAAAATACTTTAATTTTCGTAATGAAATAAAAAAATATATTTGCTTCTCTGTTAGCCCATTAGATGAAGTTAAATTATTAAATTTTATAAATGATAAATACCTAAACGACTTTTTTAATAATTTTTTAAGTATTCTAAATAAAAAATTTATACATATAAAAAAATCCAAAATAACAACTAATGGAATTTTATGGTGCCTTAAAAAAAATAGTGAATTAAAAAAAATATTAAAGAAAATTCTAGATGAAGAACTAATTCACATCAAGCAACATCGTCCAGATATAGTAGCTTCTTGGAAGTATTATCAAGAATTTGAAAAAATGTGTAAGGAGTTAGATGGATAAAATTGCTTGCAAAACTTTTTCTAAAGAATTTGCCTTAGGGATTAAAAAATTATTTTTAAAACTATTATAGTTTTGCAGCTTCATTTTTAATTCATATAATAGATTATCTATATCTAAAACTACAGTTCCAAATCCATCTTTGTTATAGTTAAAATAACCTTGAGCATAAGTATGTTTTGTAAATAACTCATCTTTATCAAATTGATAATAAATCACAGGCTTTTTTAAAACAGCCATCTCAAAAGCCACACTTGAATAATCCGTTATCATTAAAGATGATTCACAAAAAAGCTTTTGCATACTTATTTCAATAGAAGGTATTATAATATAATTTGGTAAATCAAAACCTTCCACATAAGGTCTAATTTGTGGATGAGGATTAAAAACTATTTTATAATCATATTTTTCATATAATTCTTGTAACTTTTTACTGTATAAAAAAGAACCCCATCTATAAAAATACTCACTTTCATAAAATTTTGGATTAAATCTTCTTTTCATTAATTTTTTACTATAAGAACCTACTATGTATTCTCTCCAAGTAGGCATAATAAGAATTTGTTTAGTGTTTATTTTATTGTTTTTAAGTAAAGCATCCCATCTAGGAAATCCTGTTAATTTTACCTCTTTGGGAGTAAATTTATAACGATTAAAATCTCCTGCTATTGAATTGTACTCATCTTGCATTCCAGTAATAAATAAATCAATTTTTCTTTGATTCAACCAAGAAGATAAATCATTCTGGGTAATTCCATGTTGCAAAAATACAAAATCTTTAGTCTTTAAAGTATTTTCCCCTAAGGCTTCAAAAAAATATCTATCAATATGTGATGAAATGAGTTTATCAGCCTTAAAAACCAAATATTTAAATTTAAAACTTTTTGGATCAACCAGCTTAAAACCTTCTTTTTTTAGTCTTTTATAATCATGAGAATTTTTTCTAAGGACAAAGACGATATTTTTCTCAGGATGATTTTTCATAACATAGCGATATAAATGTTCAGCATTATCATCAGCCCTAAAAGGCATATCAGCAAAAAGCCATAATGATTTATTCTTAGCTCTTCTTTTTTTTAACTTTTTAATCTCATAAAAAATATCATAAAAAGTACATCTTTTTTCTTGATAGATTATATCAACCTTTTTATCATTAACAAAACAAATCATATTTTTAGCATCTATAAAAAATTTAAGCCAAATTCTTCTTTCATAGATAAAAACTCGGTTTAAAAAATCATATTGTCTGATTTTTGAACAAGTGATTTTAGCCAACCTATCATCAAAAAGCATTTTAATTTCATCATTAACATCTGCTGTATAAAATTTAATCAAAATTTCATCATTTTTATCATCCATTTGTTCAATAAAAACTTTATCTATAAGTACTTTTTCTTTTTTAAAACAATGCAAAAATCCCATTTTGTGTAAAAACAAAAAAGAATTGAAATTAAATTTTATTATATTTTCATTATCAATAAAATAACAAATTTGATCAAGTAAATCAAGATATTTATGAATTTTAGCTTGATTTATAAAAGATAATTTTTCAGGATGATTAACCAGTTCTTGCACCTGCCAAAATAATTCATACAAAATAACATTTTGTATGAAAATAGGAATTTTATCTTGCTTTGCTACGAAATTTAAAAGTTCCAAATATCCTTTTTCTAAAATTTCCAAATAGTCAAATTTATTTTCATTTTTTTTATCCAAAGTGGAACTTTTATCAAATCTTTTTCTATAAAAATATCTTGCATTTTTTAAAAATATAGATTTTAGATTTAAATTTTTAAATAAATAAGTATTAATAAATTTTCCATCTTCAAAATTTAAAGTCAAATTTTCATCAAAAAAAGTATCTTTAAGATAATCACATCTTAGAAAACATGATGCAGCTGAAAGTTGAATATTTTCATTTAATTTTATATTATCATAAACACTTTTTTGTCTTTTGAATTTAAAATTTAAAGCATGAGTATCTTTATATAAAATCTTTCTTTTTTCTCTATAAAAAATAATATTTGTAGCCACCATAACTATATTATTTTGTTTTTTTAAAAAACTATCTACCTCATAAAAATAATCCCTATCTAAAAAATCATCAGGGTCAGTAAAGGTTACCCAAGGAATATTTAAATCATTTTCTTTTAAATATTTTAAACCTAAATTCCTCGCACTTGCTTGACCACCATTTTTTTTGTATAAATAGATAATATTTTTTGGGTGTTTATTTTGATATTTTTTAATGATATTAGCTGAATTATCAGTAGAGCCATCATCAACACAAATTAGATAAATATTACTTTTAAAATCCAATCTTTGATTAATTATAGACTTAAAAAAATCATCTAAATATTTTTCTACATTATAAACCGCTGAAATTATGATATATTTATTATAGGCTTTGTATTTTTTAGGTTTAAATTGTTTTAGAAAATTTTCTAAGGAAATTAACAAACTTTTAAAGAAGAAAGATATATTTTTTTTGTACTTTGTTTTTAACAACATATCAATTTCTAGCATTTTTAGCTCTCAAATCCTCAAAAAAACCCTTAGGATTAAAAAATAATTTTCTTGCCAAGCGATAAAATTTAGTATGTGAAATCATAGCACCAAGATACTCTAAACCTAAAATTTTCATCAAAAATGAAAAAGGCTTTATACTCTTAAGCTCATGCAAATAAGGTTTATAAACAAAAGATCTTAAAGGATAAAAGCTTTTATCATGTTTTTGCGCCATCAATATTTTTTCTTTATCAATGATGATTTGATAAAAAATTCCCTCATGCTCAAAACTATAAAGCTCGTTAATCAAATAATAAAGCATTTCATACAAATCACACTTATCATCATTATTTTGGCTTAAAAAATCTAAGATAACTTTTTTTTCATCCTCTTTTAAAGTTAAGAAATATTCTTTCACTTGATAAAGTTCTTGCTCGCTTAAAATTAAATCTTGTTTGCAATCTAAATCTAAATTTTTTGCAAAAAACCAAGAATGAGGTAAAATTCCTTTTTGAAAATAAAAAATATCACAATAATCCATACTATCAAATTGTAGTTCTATACTTGCATCTAAAAATATTTTAGTGATTTTTTCTTGTTGTAAAAAATCCAACAAAAGTTCATATTTTAACTCTTTAGCTATGAAAAAATCACTTATATTTTTATAGATAATTTCTCCCACATAAACACTAATATCCTTAAAATCATAATTTTGATCTTTAAAAAGCATTAAAGCTTTTTTACCTTTAGCTTTAAAAACTTGTAAGGGTTTTAAATCGTGTTTTCTGATGTTTTTTAAATGCTTATAAAAAAGCTGATGATTCTTATCTTTATTTTGCATATAAGCGTTTTGATTGGGTTCTATATGATAAAAATGATACATATAAATTCCATAAAAACAAACTTCATAACCAAGTAATGAAAACCAAGATCTAAAACCTTTAAAATTAAAAAAATTCCAATTTCTAGCATCATAACTTAAATTAGTAGGCATTTTTTCAAAACTTGCACAAGCTTTTAAAATTCTAGCAAAAAGATCAAAATCTTCGTAACCGTGTCCGATAAAATTTTCATCATTTCCACCCAATCTTAAAAACTGATGTTTATTTATCACAATACTTGAAGTAGAACTTGGGGAAAAAAATTTTACCCAAGTATTTTTTGCTGTAAATAAATCCTCTTGTATCAAAATATCCCAAAATTCTTCATCGTATTGTTTTAATTTTTCATTAGCTTCTTTATTAAGATACACCACAGGCAAAACTATCAAAGCATTGATATTTTGAGAAATATTTTTAATTTGAATTAGTTTTAAAATTTTTTCAAAATTATCCAAAGAAATATAACAATCCACATCCAAAAACAAAAGAACATTTGAATGCGCATAACTTGCTCCTAAATTTCTGCATTTTCCTTGAGAAAAAGCTTTTTGATCCATATCTTTAAGATAAATATGATGGTTTGTTTGGATAAAATTTTTAAGATCGTGATCTTTAGATGAATATCCTTCAACAAAAATAAATTCTATATTCTCATCACTTTGAAAAGATTTAGCTTTTTGAAGAACTCTTTCTTCTATATAAGGACGTTCTCTACTTAAACCAAAAGGGATAATAACAGATAAAAGAGCCATTAAACATTTCCTATAGCATAAAGCTGGATGATCCCTACAACCCTTTCTTCTTTTCCTACTATAATTTCTTTAATTTTATGTTTTAGCATGATCTCCTCTGCTTCACTTGCCATAGCATCAGCATCAACTACTTTAGGATTTGTACTCATGATTTCTTTAGCCTTAAAATCAAATCTTGGCTTATCGCTTGTCTTTAAAGCACGACGCAAATCCCCATCGGTGATGATGCCAATCAATTTTTCATTTTCAAGCACTACGCAAAGTCCTAGCTTTCCACTAGTCATCACATCAACAAGATCGTTAAATTCGGTATCAGGATGCACTATAGGAAGGTTACTTGAAACCATAAGATCTTTTACCTTGGTTAAAAGCTTACGCCCCAAACTCCCTCCTGGATGAAAAAGGGCAAAATCATCGGGCTTGAAATTTCTTACCCTCATCAAAGCAGCCGCTAAAGCATCTCCCATAACCAAAGTTGCTGTTGTCGAAGACATAGGAGCAAGTTGCAAAGGACAAGCTTCCTTTTCCACAGCTATATTTAAAAATATATCTCCTTGTTTTACAAGAGTGGAATTTTTTTTACCACACATTACTATAAGTGGAATTTTACGCTTTTTTATAGCTGGAATGATTTTTAAAATTTCTTCAGTTTCTCCTGAATTTGAAATAGCGATTAAAACATCTTCGGGAGTTAACATTCCAAGATCTCCATGCAAAGCCTCTCCTGGATGGATAAAAAAGCTTGGTGTTCCTGTGCTTGCTAAAGTAGCTGCTATCTTAGCGCCTATATGACCTGATTTACCCATACCACTAACTATGCAACGCCCTTTAGTATTTAGCATCAAATTCACAGCTTGATTAAAATTTTCATCTAAATTTTTAGCCAAATCCAAAATAGCTTGCGTTTCTTTTTCAAAAACTTCTTTGGCTATTTCAAGAGTATTCATTATTTTTAAACCTTAAAGGTTAAGTACAACATTGGTTGCGATAGCAATTTGATAAAGAATTTGAGTTAACATTGAAAAAATTTGCAAATTCTCACTATCCACTTTTGGCAATACCAACATAGAATCGCCTGGTTTCATATCTATACCACTATGATATTTTTCAGCTTTTCCATTGCTTCGTATCACCAAAACTTTTGAAGTATCCGCTCTTTCTCCATAACCTCCTGCAAGATTGATATAATATCTTAAGTCTTTTCCCTTATCATACACAAAAGCCCCAGGTAAAGAAACCTCGCCTTGAACTATGACAAGATTATTCTTACTTGGTACATTAATAGTATCACCATCTTCTAAAATAACCGAATTATAAGACTTTGGATTGTCGATGACAATTTGACCCTTAGGCTCTACTTGTTTAGCTCTTTGGATAAATTCTAAAATCGTTTTTGCTTGTTGAGCTCTTATAGCTGCGCCTTGAGCTGTAACAGAACTGCTAGTTAAGGCCAGAGTTTCAAGCTCTTTAAGCTGAGCATTGATAAGTTCTTTTTGAATTCTAGCTACACTTTTTCTAAATACTTGCAAAGCTTGCATGTTTGATTGTGGATTAGCCTTGATTAGTTTAGAAATATCCTCTAAAGTCGTTCCTTTAGCCACAACTAAAGTTTTTAAACCATTATGCTCACCATTTATACTTATAGTTATATTTTCAGAAACATACTCAGGGCGAAATTCTACCTCATCTCCCGTTCTAAGCAAAACTTTTGAAAATTGCATTTTATTATAAGCACTGACATCAAGTTTATGATCTTCACCATAACTTTTTACGATAGCATTAGTCACGATAGGTTTAGCACCTGATACTCTAGCTAAGTCAGCTAAAGTTTTAATATCATTAGAAAGTTCAAAACGAAAAGGTTTTTGCACATCACCGTTAACAAAAGCGTAATTTTGAACATTTCCCACTAAGATAACATCTCCGCTTCTAAAAGGAAAAAGATCCATTTGCCCCTTTAGTAAAAAATCATATAAATCTATATTTTTTATCACGCTGTTATTGCGCAAAATTTGAATATCTCTAAAACTTCCATATTCTAAATTTATACCCCCTGCTTTATCAAGATACTGTATTACTGAATCCGAACTAAGTCCTTGATAAAGTCCTGGAGCATTAACACTTCCTGTTACAAAAACACTGACATTTTGATAAGCATTCATATCTGCATAAACAAAAACATTGCTTTTATAGATTTTATTAACACGTGCTTTTATAACACTTACAAGAGCACTATTTTTCACACCTAGTAAATTTACGGCTCCTACTTTAGGGATAAAAATATTTCCTTGAGAATCCACCACTAAAACTTGCGAAAACTCAACAGCTCCCCAAATTTTAAGACTGATTTGATCACCAACTGCGATCTTATAATCTGGGTTATAAACTCTTTGATTGTAATTTTTAAAATTTCCATTAAAAAGATGAGCACCAAATACTAAAATTTGATGAATTTTTGTAAGATTATTTTCTTTATTTGCTATATCATAATTTGAGCTTAAATTTTGATCTATACTAGTTGTAGTAGAACCTTGATCTTCCGCTGAAATGATTTGTGAAACATCTACAGCTCCAAAACATAAAATACAACTAAAAAATAAAATTAATATTTTTTTCATTTTAATACTTATGCTCCTCTATTATCATTTTAATAAATTTAACAATCCCAAAAATCAAAGATAATACAATAAATGCTGTTAAAATATCATAAATTCTTTCAGGATATTTTGCGCTTTCTGGAATATCTGGACTTTGAATGATGACAAGTTGTTTTATTTTTCTTAATGCTTCTATTCTAGCACTTTCATAAGCTTTTAAAGCTGCTTCATAAGCTTTTTGCGCAAAAGTAGCTTCTATAGTTAAATCCTGAAATTTAGCAGCCAAATCATTAAGCTTTTGAAAAGAATTGTTAGCTGAAATTTTAGATTTTTCCCTTAAAAGTTGTTTTTTGATTGCTTCAATTTCTGCTTTAAGTGCCACTACTTCAGGTGCTGCATCGTTCATATAGCTTTGTAAAGTTAAAAGTTTAGCTTCTTTTTGAGCTAAATTAGCCTCAATTTGCGCAACCAAGCTTGCTTTGGTTTCAGCTTGCTTTAAAGGATTAAAAACTCCATATTTATTTTGAAAAGCAATCAAATCATTTTGTGCTTTTTGATAACGTTCTTTGTATTTTTGTACTTCATTTTCAGCAAAAGCCATTTGTTCCCTAGCTGCTTTATGAGAAATTTCATTGATAAACTTTTCGCTTTCTTGCATAATAGTTTGAGCAATCAAATGAGCTGATTTAGGTGTAAAACCCTCTACTTCAACTTTTAAAAGTTTAGTGGTTTCATCCGTATGAACCTTAACTCTTGCTTGATAGTATTTAAGATAAGATTCTATCGAACTTGAATCCCAAATTTTAAAAGGTAAATCTATATGTTGTTCTTGATAAAGATTTTTAAGTTTGATTTTTTCATCCAAAATCTTTAACATATCACTTGATTCTATATAACCTTTTAGATAATTTAAATCTTCGCTTGCTGTAGAAGTACTACTAAGCAAAGACAAGATTCCACTTGTTTGAACACTTTCTCCACTTGTTGATCTAACATCTAAAATCATCGTGCTTACATATCTTGGTGCTGCAATCAATGTATAATAAATCACAACAAAAATCATTATAAACCAAACAATTTTAAAAGAATCAAATATGCTTAGATCTTTGATTTTTTCTAATAAAGTTTTATTTTCTTCCATTAAGCTTTTCCTTGATATACAGATATTCCTTCATCTATATCATCATAAACCGCAATTTGTCCATTTTTCATATAAATTATTTTATCACACCATTCTTTAATTTCAGCTACATCATGAGATACCATAATCACTTTTGATTTGCTTAATCTTTCCCTATATAATTTCACGCTTTTTTCCCTAAAAGCAGGATCTCCAACAGCCCCTGCTTCATCGATCAAATAATAATCAAAATCAAAAGCCATACTAAGTCCAAAAGCTATCCTAGCACTCATTCCCGAAGAGTAAGTCTTCATAGGCTCATCAAAAAATTTCCCAAGTTCTGCAAAATCTTCTACGAATTTTACTTTTTCTTGAAGTTCTTTACCCTTATATCCATACACTCTAGCTACAAATTTAGCATTATCTCTAGCGGTTAAAGAACCTTGAAAAGCTCCATTTAAACCCAAAGGCCAAGATAATTTTTTATTGGTAATTATCTTACCACTATCAGGAAGCTCTGCTCCACTTAAAAGTCTCATAAGAGTGGACTTACCTGCGCCATTACCTCCCATCAATCCTATACTACAATTTTCAGGGAATTCAAAAGTAAAATTTTTAAAAACATAATGCCTTCCACCGCTAAATAAAGGATAAGATTTAGTTAGATTAATTAGCTTTATCATTCTTTTTTTGCCGCCGTTAAAGCTTGTCTGTTATAGTAATAGACAAAAAGTCCTATAAACAAAACAAGTAAAATCCAAAATATAGCATAAAAATAACTATATTCATCTTGCAAAGGATAATTCTCAAAAAAATTAAATCTTAAAAGCTCCATTATGTGAAGCAAAGGATTATAATAAAATATATCAAGTAAAGGTCTTGGCATAAGCCAAGTAGGAAATATAATCCCAGAGCTCCAATAAAATACTATGCTAAAATAAGCTAATAAAATTCTTAAAGGCTCTACAAAATGCCAAATAATAGCAAAACAAATCCCCAAAGCAAAAGCTGAGCACATAAGTAAAAAAATACAAAATAAAACTCCAAGTAAATGAACAGGAAATACATCAAATCTAAAAAACCATCCCGCAAAAAAAAGCACAGTGATAAAAATCACAAAATAAATACAAAATTCAAGCAAAGTTCTAGCAATAAATACATGTATAGGCTTTACAGGTTTATAAGCAAAAAGAGCCAAATTTGCCTGAGTACCATTCATAAGTTGAGTTACTATACTTCTAAACATAAAATAAGGCATAATACCTGAAGTCAAAAACATAAAAATAGAAATTCCTTCAGGCATAACTTGATGATAATATTCTCTTATGATAGTGACAATTACCGTGATGGCAAGTGTTATTGACATTGGTTCTCCAACTACCCAAAGATAACCCAAATGCCTATTAGCGCCAAATCTAGTTTTTAACTCTCTAAAAAATAAAGCGTGAATTACATTTAACATTTATTTTCTATACCTAACAATTTACATAAAATATAATCATAACTCATTTTTTTAAACAAAACAATAAAAAATTACTTTCTGTAAAATTCAAGCTTTTTACTAAGCCCTAAAGCATTGTTAGTAAATTTAAGCCAAAAAAGCTCTAAGGCATAAATTTTTACACTTTTATCAAACTTAGCAAAGGGAAATTTAGAAAAATAAATTTTCATTTGTTCCTTGTTTGCGATTCTAAACTCGGCCTTAGCTTGCACACCTTTTAAAAAGGCTATTTTATTTTCTTTGGCTATATTAAGTGCTACACTTGAATTTTCACTGGCTAATCTTATGTGCTTAGTATCTTCATGAGAAGCGATAATAAAAGCTAAATTCTTCTCATCAAAAACATAAAAAGCACTAGCTGTATAAACACCTTTTTCATCAATCATAGCCCAAGATAAAAGCTGCTCATTTTTTATAAATTCTAAAATTCTTTCATCCATATTGTAAAAATTATACTAAAATATTTTTAAAAATAACCGATTTTTAATTTAAACTATAAATATAAGGGGAAGAAATGCAAATTGATGTTAGCAAAAACCAAAGTTTTTCGATGGATTATACAACAAAAAGTGGCAAACATTTAGCCCTTTCTATGTATGACAATCAAAACGTAAGTTATGCAAATAATGAAGAAGGTAAAACTCTTAATCTTAAGCGTCAGTATGGCTTTAGCTTTACTTTTGAAGGCTCTAAACTCACACAAAATGATCTTGATGAAATTAAAAATGCTATGAAAGAAGTTGAACCCATGATCAAAGACTTTTTAGCAAATTCTAAAGTCGGAGAGTTAAAGCCAAAAGAAATTATAGAATCAGCTATGCAAATGGCAAATGTTCTACCAACACCAAATGATGTAAACCATCAAAATGCTATTATGAATAATTTTACAAATAAACTCAGTGATTTACTAAAACAAAATCAAACAGATGATAAAGATATCAACACTTCTATGCTTGAAGATAGCAAAAAACTTCTCGATGAAGTTTTAGAACAAATGAAAAAACAACTTGAAAAACAACAAGAAAAAGCCAAGGAAAATCAAGATAAGACAGATGATAGTTTAAATCTTTACGCTTAAATCATATAATATTAAAAATTATCAAGGAGTTTTTAAATGACAAATATCGAAATTTTAGAAAATATGCTCAAACTCCAACAAAAACTCAACGATGAAACCAATGGCTTAAATTGGGAAAATGGCTATACCAAAGAAGGAAAACTGATCAGTTGGAGACGCTGTATTTATATGGAATGTGCAGAACTTATAGACTCTTTTGCATGGAAACATTGGAAAAACATTTCAAGTCCAACAAATTGGGAAAATGTACGCATAGAGATTGTCGATATTTGGCATTTTATCTTAAGTCTTTTACTTGAAGAATATCGCAATAAAAATGGAAATGATTTTAAAATTATAGCCAATGAAGTGATTTCAGTAAGTGTATTTCAGGATTTTTGCAAAGAAGAAGAGTATCCTAATGAGAGTGATATTTATGGTATTTTAAATGATATAGAGCTTATTATCCATAAATGCAGTGGCTTTGGATTTAATCTTGGAGAATTGCTTTCAACCTATTTTACCCTAGCTATTAAATGCGGGCTTAATCTTGAAATTCTTTATAAAACCTACATAGGTAAAAATGTTTTAAATATTTTTAGACAAAACCATGGCTACAAAGATGGTAGCTATAAAAAAACTTGGAATGGCAAAGAAGACAATGAAGTTTTAGCTCAAATTTTAGAACAAGAGCTTGATTTTGATACTATTTACAAAAAACTAGAAGAATGCTACAAAAAGGCATAATTTGGATATTTTAAAACTTGCGATCAAGGATTTTTTAAGTCTTAAATTTTTAAAATTTGCTTTAATTCCTTTGATTTTTAGCCTTATACTTATGCTTTTTTTAGGAGTACTTGGCTTTTCGGCTTTGCTGGATTATTTTAATTCTTTATTTAGCGTTAGAGAAGATTCGTTTTGGGCGTGGTTTTATGCCCTTCATTTTGTACAAATTTTAATCACCATTATAAGTTTTTTATTTTCAGGTTTTATTGTAATTTTTGCTTCAGTTTTTTTAGCCCTTTTTATCACTTCTTTTCTTACCCCTTTTATCGCTAAAGAAATCAACCAAAAATATTACCATTATGATAGTATAAACGAAGTTTCAACCCTAAAAACTATCTTTGAAATTTTTAAAATATTTATAAAATTTATAGGGATTTTTTTATTTTGCACTTTGGCTTTATTTTTACCTTTTATCAATATTTTTGTATATTATATTGCTTTTTATTATCTCTTTCACAAACTTTTAATGATTGATGTTGCAAGCACGATTTTAGACAAAGAAAGTTTTAAAAATTTTCATTCTGATTTTTCGCCTTTAGAGTTTAAATTTAGCACTCTTTGTTTTTATCTACTCTCATCAGTGCCACTTTTAGGACTTTTTTTGCAAGTATTTTTTGTGATTTTTCTCACACATTTAGGCTATCAAAGAATTTTAAAACTAAAAGCTAAGACTTGAAATATCGATTTTGTGATTATATAAATAAGCTCTTAAAAGTCTTGGGATTTTAGCTATTCTACACTCTTCTTTAAAATTTTTAGGTAATTTTTGACAAGTTTCATACTCAAAAACAATGGCTTGTTCGTTTTTATATACAAGTGCTATTTTACCACCTAAAACACAATCGCCCTTTAAAAGCTCCTTTCTTTGTGCTGTGCCCAAAAGTAAACCTTTCATTTTTACCGCTCTAGCAATCAAACTTTCGTTTTTAGGACAAATAAGAAGTCCTTGAATTTCTTTGATACTTTCAAAATCGTAAAGTTTTTTCCTATCTTCACCAAGATAAGAAAAGCTTCTTTTTAAACCTTGATGAAATTCACTCACAAAGACATTAGAAAAATTTTTTCTTATATAATTTCTAAAATATTTTTCATTTTCATTGCTTTCATCATGGAAATAAAAAATATCTTTTTCTTTTAAAAAAGATGAAATTTCATCTTTACTTATAAAGAGCAAAGGGCGTAACAGTGTATAATTTGAGCGTTTTTCATACTCTTGCATACCTAAAATTTCAGCCAAACCTGCACCTCGTGAAAGTTGCATCAAAAACCATTCAAATTGATCGTTTAAATGATGGGCTAAGATAAGATGATTATAATCTTGCTCAAGACAAATTTTTTCAAAAAATTCATAGCGAAAATCTCTGGCTTTTTTTTCAAAATTATTTTGAAATTTAGGAGCCTGTTTTATAAAAATTTTTTTATGAAATTTCAAAGCAAGTTCTTTAGCTTTTAACTCTTCTAAATCACTATTTTTTCTAGTTTTATAATTTATCATCACAAGATCAAAGTCGATCTTTTCTTGTATTAAAAGATAAAAAAGCGCACTAGAATCACTTCCATAAGAAAAAGCGAGTAAATTTTTACCCTTTTTTAAAAGGGCTAAAATCTCATCTTTAATTTGCATCTACTTTTCTTAAAGCCTTAGCAAGGAGCTTTTTGTCAAGGTTTTGTAAAATTTCACATTCATAAATTTGTCCCATTTCCAAATTTCCACATTCGCTTTCATTGATAAGAATTTCCCCATCAATCTCTCTATCCCATCTTAGATCTTTAGCTGCGATGAAAAACTCTCCCTCGCTACTTTCTCCCGTGCAAACTACCAAACGCTTTTGCCCTACTTCTTTTTCAAAACTTTTTTCTATCACTTCATCAACAATTTTTTCTATGATTTTAAGCCTTTTATTGATCACTTTAAAAGACACTTGCTCCATATCAAAAGCAGCCGTATCTTCTTCCTTAGAATACGCAAAAACGCTTATCCTATCAAAACCAAAGTCTTTAACAAATTCACAAAGCTCTTCAAAATCCGCCTCACTTTCACCTGGATGCCCTACAATAAAGCCCGTGCGTAAAAAACTATTTGGCGCACTTTTCATTAAATTTAGCATTTCTTTAAGTCTTGTGCTATTTGCCCCACGCTTCATGATTTTAAGCATATTATCACTTATGTGCTGCAAAGGCATATCAAAATAATTTACAAAAATTTCAGAAGCTATAATGCGTTTAATCAAAGCTTCACTCGCACTCGTAGGATAAAGATATAAAATTCTAGCCGCTCTTATGCCTTTGATTTTTTCCGCCTCATCGATTAAGTGTATAAGCCCATCTTTTTCACCCTTATCAAACAAATAAGAACTCGTATCTTGTGCGATAAAAGAAAAGTCCTTATAACCTCTAGCTACCAAATCTTTAAGCTCAGCTATAATGCTACTTATCTCACGAGATTTTAACTTGCCTTTAAAACTTGGGATGGCACAAAAAGAGCATTTTTGATTACAACCTTCGGCGATTTTTATAAAAGCATGCGAATTTGAACCTGTAATAATACGTTTGGAATTTTCACTCTGCAAATAAGTCGAATTTGAAAATAAATTTGTTTTTTTAAGTATTATTTCATCGATTCTTTCAAAATCACCCACACCTGTGAAAAGATCGACCTCAGGAAGTTCTTTCATAAGTTCTTCGCGGTAACGCTGCATCAAACAACCCGTAACCACCAAAAGAGAATCTTTTTTTCTTTGCTTGTGCAAATCCAAAATCGCATTAATGCTTTCTTTTTTTGCACTGTCGATAAAACCACAGGTATTTACGATTAAAACATCGGCTTTGCTTGGTTCATCGCAAAGTTCATAAGCACTAAGGCGTCCTAGCATGATCTCACTATCGACTAAATTTTTATTACAACCTAAAGACATAAGATAAAGTTTTGACATTTTTTTCCTATATTAAAGTTTTCTTTTGATATAATTTTTGACTTTAAAAATATAATTATAGCAAAGAAATTTTATGGATAATTACGAATTTAGCGAACTTTTAAAAACTTTAAAAAACAAAGTCGGCAACATAGCCTCCATCATCAAGCCTGAAAATATCAAAACAAGGCTTAAAGAAATCGAAGAGCTTGAAAATTCTCCTTCTTTTTGGAGTGATGTTAAACAAGCAGGAATCATAGGCAAAGAAAAAACCAAAATCATCAATCTACTTAAAAACTATGAAAATGCTTTTAATGCCCTAAATGACGCAAACGAACTTTTCGATCTAGCCAATAGTGAAAACGATACAGAAACGCTTGAAGCTTTATTTAATGACGCACCAAAGCTTGAAGATACTATCACAGGTCTTGAAATTTCCATGCTTTTAAGCGGAGAAAATGATGGTAAAAATGCCATTGTTTCCATTCACCCAGGTGCGGGCGGAACGGAAAGTAATGACTGGGCAAGCATACTTTATAGAATGTATTTAAGATTTTGCGAAAGAGAAGGTTTTAAAGTCGAAACTCTAGACTTTCAAGAAGGCGAAGAAGCAGGACTTAAAGATGTGAGCTTTTTGGTTAAGGGCGAAAATGCTTATGGTTATTTAAAAGCTGAAAATGGCATTCATCGCTTGGTAAGAACTTCTCCTTTTGATAGTGCAGGACGCCGTCATACAAGCTTTTCAAGTGTTATGGTAAGCCCTGAACTTGATGATGATATAGAAATTGAAATCGAAGAAAAAGATATAAGAATAGATTATTACAGAGCAAGTGGTGCAGGCGGACAACATGTTAATAAAACAGAATCAGCCGTGAGAATCACACATTTTCCAACCGGCATAGTCGTACAATGTCAAAACGATAGAAGTCAGCACAAAAACAAAGCTACCGCTTTTAAAATGCTAAAATCTCGCCTTTATGAACTTGAACTCATGAAACAACAAGATAGCGCTAATGCTGGAGAAAAAAGCGAGATAGGCTGGGGGCATCAAATCCGCTCTTATGTGCTTTTCCCTTATCAGCAAGTCAAAGACAATCGTAGTGGAGAAGCTTTTTCTCAAGTGGATAATATCCTTGATGGAGATATTAAGAAAATGATAGAAGGCGTTTTGATTGCTTTAAAAGCAGAATGATAAAAGGATTAAAATGACTTTCAATCTTACCCATTTAAGACAACTTGAAAGTGAGTCTATTTTCATAATGCGTGAAGTAATATCTGAATTTGAAAAGCCAGCTATGCTTTATAGCATAGGTAAAGATAGTTCAGTGATGCTTCATCTTTTACAAAAAGCTTTTTATCCAGCTACTCCTCCTTTGCCTTTAGTGCATGTAGATACGACTTGGAAATTTAAAGAAATGATAGAATTTCGTGATAAAAGAGCTAAAGAACTCGGTATAGAACTTATCGTTTATACTAATCCAAAAGGCAAAGAAATAAATATATCCCCTTTTACACATGGCTCAAATATGCATACAGATATCATGAAAACCGAGGCTTTAAAGCAAATGCTTGATTTATACCAATTTGATGCTGTTTTTGGAGGAGCTAGACGCGATGAGGAAAAATCGCGAGCAAAAGAGAGAATTTATTCCTTCCGTGATGAAAATCATGCTTGGGATCCTAAAAATCAACGCCCAGAACTTTGGAATTTATATAATGGACGCCATAAAAAAGGAGAATCCATAAGAGTTTTTCCGCTGAGCAATTGGACTGAACTTGATATTTGGCAGTATATATACCTTGAAAATATTCCTATACCAAGTCTTTATCTTGCCAAAAAAAGACCTATAGTTGAATACATGGGAACAAAAATTTTAGTTGATGATGATAGAATGCCAAAAGATTTAGCAAAAAATGCTAAAGAAGAAATGGTAAGATTTAGAACTTTGGGTTGCTATCCTCTAACTGGAGCCATAAATTCAAATGCTACAAGTGTTTTAAATATCATAGAAGAACTACTTCTAGCTACAACCAGTGAAAGACAGGGAAGACTTATAGATAGTGATGAAGAATCTAGCATGGAAAAGAAAAAACAACAAGGATATTTTTAATGCGAAGTGTAGAAAATTATCTAAAAGAACATGAAAATAAAGAACTTTGTCGTTTTATCACTTGTGGTAGCGTTGATGATGGAAAATCCACTCTTATAGGAAGATTGCTTTATGATACTAAAGCTCTTTTTAGTGATCAATTAAGCACCTTAGAAAAAGATAGTAAAAAAATGGGGAATGCCGGAGATAAACTTGATTTTGCACTTTTAGTAGATGGGCTTGCAAGCGAAAGAGAACAAGGCATTACCATAGATGTGGCTTATAGATTTTTTACCAGTAATAAACGCAAATTTATTATAGCTGATACCCCAGGGCATGAACAATACACTAGAAACATGGCAACAGGAGCAAGTACAGCAGATATTGCTATTATTTTAATTGATGCAAGAAAAGGGGTTTTAAAGCAGACTAAAAGGCATTCTTATATAGTGAGCTTACTTGGTATTAAAAATTTTATCATTGCCATTAACAAAATGGATCTAGTTTCTTACGAAGAAAAAATCTTTAATAATATTTGTAAAGATTATGAAAAAATCATCCCTTATTTGCAAGAAGATATCCAAACACACTTTATTCCCATTTGTGCTTTAAATGGTGAAAATATCACTCAAAAAAGTAGAAATTTATCTTGGTATAAAGGTGAAACTCTACTTGCACTTTTAGATGAAATTAAAATAAATAAAATCATTCAAAATGATTTTATCATGCCTGTGCAGTATGTTAATCGTCCGCATTTAAATTTTCGTAGTTTTTGCGGAAATATAGCAAGTGGTTATGTAAAATTACAAGATGAAGTTATAGTCTTGCCTTCTATGCAAAAATCTAAAATTAAAAGTATCATTACAAATGATATTAAAGATTTAAGAACTTTAGATGAAAATAAAATCATTCCAAGTCAAAATGAAGCCTGTGTTAATATGGCCGTAAGTTTATGTTTAGAAGATGAAATCGATATTTCTAGAGGCGATATTTTAGCATCTATCAACCATGATCTTAAAATGAGCAATGCTTTTGAAGCTATGATTATATGGATGAGTCAAAAACAATTAGATCTTAATGAAAATTATCTTATAAAAAGAGCTCATAATCTTTGCAATGTTAAATTTGAAAATATTAACTATAAAAAAGATATCAATACTTTTAAAGAAGAAAATGCCTCAAATTTAATACTTAATGATATTGCAAATTGTACTTTAAAACTAGATAAAAATTTAGCACTTAAAGAGTATAAAGATAATAAAACCTTAGGATCATTTATTATTATCGATAAATATAGCAATGAAACCTTGGCCGCAGGTATGATAATAAAAATTTTAAATTCACAGCAAAGCCAAAGAATTTACACTCAAGCTGAAATAGAACTTAACGCTTTTATAAGAAAAAACTATCCGGAATGGGGGTGTAGAAAAATATGAAAATCATAGTAGGTATCACGCTTTTAATTCTACTTATATTGCTCATACTCAACAAAATAAAGCCTGCTGTTTTATTTGGAAGTTTGGCAGGATTTTACTATGCTTTAGGTTATCTTGATTTTAAAACTTGGATAAGTTCTTATACAAATAATTCTTTAATTTCACTCATGTTGCTACTTTTAGTTTCTATTGCTGTTGAAAAAACTATCATTATAGAATGGGCAAGTAAGTTTATCATAGGAAAGAACTATAATCTTTCTCTTTTGAGACTAGGTGTAATTACTTGTGCAGTTTCAGCCTTTTTAAACAATACCGCAGTAGTAGCAAGCTTTATGGGTATAGTAAAAAACAATAAATTTCAAGCTCCTTCAAAGCTTTTAATCCCTCTTTCTTATTTTGCCATAGTAGGTGGTGTTATCACTCTTGTGGGAACTTCTACAAATTTAATCATCAATTCCTTTGTAGTACAAAATGGACTACCGAGTCTTAAAATGTTTGATTTTTTTTATATAGGTATAGCTTTAAGCATAGGAATGATTTTGGTTTTGATGATTTTTAGTAAATTATTGCCTCATTATGAAAATAAAGATAAAAATATAAAAGAATATTTAATCGCTTTAAAAGTTTTAGAAAATAGCTCTTTAATAGGCAAGAGCATAGAAGAGAACAAACTTAGAAATTTAGAGTTTTTATTTTTGGTAGAAATTCAAAGAAACAATCAAAGCATCACTCCCGTTTCACATAATGAAATCATAAATGCAAAAGATACACTTATATTTAGTGGAGATATTTCACAACTTGAAACTCTAAATAAATTTGATGGCTTAAAACTTGCAGATGGTTATGAGTTGAAAGAAAGTAAATTTATCGATGCAATCATTTCTCCAACTTCTAATTTAATTGGAAAAAGCGTAAAAGAAGCTAATTTTAGATCTAAATTTGACGCAGCTATTATTTCTTTACAAAGAGGAGATGTGCATATCAAAAAAATTGGCGAAAGTATTTTGCAAGCTGGAGATAGAATGATTTTAGCTGTGGGTAAAGATTTTATCCTAAGAGATAATTTGGCTAAAAATTTTTATTTACTTTCAAATATCAAACAAAATGAAAAGCTTGATGCTAAAAAAAGCTTATTAACCATAATGGCTTTTTTAAGTGTTATTGTTTTTTCGGCTTTCAATTTTATCTCTTTTACCAAGGCTTTGCTTATTTGTTTAGGCTTTTTACTACTTTGCAAATTTATCAAGCTTGATGAAATAAAAAGGCGTTTTCCTTTTGATATTTTTATCATAGTAGGCTCTTCTTTGGCAATTACTAAAGTACTTGTAGATAGCGGACTTGCCAAAGATTTAGCTCAACTTATCACAGGTTTTTTTGGACATTATGGAGTTTATGGAAGTTTTATAGGAGTTTATCTTTTAACTCTACTTTTAACTGAGTTTATTACCAATAACGCTGCTGCAGCCTTAGCTTTCCCTATAGGTTTTGCCACAGCTCAAGCTTTAGGAGTAAATCCTTTGCCTTTCATCTTTGCTGTAGCTTATGGAGCTAGTGCTGGATTTATGATACCACATGGATACCAAACTCATTTAATGGTTAGCTCGCTTTGCGATTATAAAATGACAGATTTTATAAAAATAGGTGCCATTGTTTCTATCATATATAGTGCTATAGTTCTCGTAGGCGTACCTTTAATCTTTAATTTTTAGGATTATTTATGGATAAAAATCTTACTTGGCATAATACAAATATCACCAAAGAACAAAGATCAAAACTTAAAAATCAAAAACCTTGTGTACTTTGGCTAACAGGACTTAGTGCAAGCGGAAAATCAACCATTGCTAATGCCTTAGAACAGAAATTACATGAGCTTGGTTTTCATACTTATTTACTTGATGGAGATAATATTCGCATGGGTTTAAATAAAGACTTAGGCTTTGATGAAAGCTCAAGAGTGGAAAACATAAGACGCATAGCAGAACTTTGCAAGCTTTTTGTTGACAGTGGTTTGATTATACTAAGCGCTTTTATCTCACCCTTTAAAAGCGATAGAGCTTTAGCAAGATCTTTGGTAAAAAAAGATGAATTTATAGAAATTTTTATAGATACGCCTTTAGAACTCTGTGAAAAAAGAGATCCCAAAGGACTTTATAAAAAAGCAAGAAATGGTGAAATAAAAAATTTCACAGGTATAGACAGCCCTTATGAAAAACCTCAAAATCCTGAAATTCACTTGCAAAATTTCAAAGCTGAGCTTAATCAAAATATAGATATAATCTTGAACTATCTTAAAGAAAATGGATATATTAATGCTTGAAAAAATAAATTTAGATGAGATTAAAAACATAGCTTTAAAGGCTGGGGAAGCTGTCATGAAAATTTATAATAAAGATTTTAAGGTTTCTTATAAAGATGATAATTCTCCTTTAAGCGAAGCTGATCTTGTATGTAATTCTATAATTTGCAAAGATACCCCTGTGGTTTGGAGTGGTCTATGCTCCTGCCATTGAAACGCTTTATAGTGCAAAAAAGGGTTTTGGAGCTTTTAAAAACGAAATAGCTTTACCTTTAAAACACTTAATCATCAAACTTATAAAATAGTTGCTAGTAAATCTCATATGAGCGAAGAAACTAAGAAATTTATAGATAATTTACAAACACCATTAAAAAAGGAACTTATACTTTGAAAATTTGTCTTGTTGTTAATGATGAAGCAAAATGCTATTCTCGTCTTTCTACTACCATGGAATGGGATACGGCCGCCGCTGATGCTATAGCAGGGGGGGGGAGCGGAAAAATAATTTGTGAATATGAAAATAAAAAAGTTTTATTATATAATAAAGAAAATTTAAGAAATCCTTATTTTATAGTGGAGTAAAAATGACTTGTTATTTACACATAGGAATGCCAAAAACAGGAACTACAAGCATACAACAATTTTTAAAATTAAACTATAATATTTTATTAGAAAAGCAATGCTTATTTCCCATATCAACACTTTTAAATGGAAATCATTATCCACTGGGTACAAATGTTGCACAGCACTTCAAATAAAAAATAATAAAATATAATTATAATTTGGAGAGAATAATTTATAATAACAGAAAACAAATATATTCTAAATAAATGTATTTCTGAAATAAAAAAAATATAAAAATATTTCAAATATTATTTTTTCATGTGAAAATTTTACAATCGATATAACCAATCTAAGGGAAATAATAAAACTTCGTAGAATACTCCGATTAATGGGTATGAAAAATATCAAAATTATAATTTACCTAAGACCATTAACAGACTTTCTGGCATCATGGTATTCTCAAGATATAAAACATGGTGCTTATAACCCTGACTATCTCGATAATATAGGCAAAAAAGAAATAAATCATATGTGTGACTATAAAAATTTAATAGAGATGTTTTGTAATGTTTTTGGAAAAGACAATATAATTGTAAAAAATTCGAAAAAAGCATTTTTCAAGAAGATTTACTAAAAGATTTTATACATACTCTAGGATTAAATTGGAATCAAAAATTTATAATACCAAAAAAGCAAAATGAAAGTTTAAATTTGCTCAGCATGGAACTTCTAAAAGCATTAAACAGAATAATACCTCGATTTTTACCAAATTTTACACTTAATCCAAAAAGAATAGAAATACAGTCTTTAATACAAGATAAATTTTATCCACTTAATAAAAATAATGAATTTAAGTTTCAACTACCTATAAAGACTATAAAACTTTATGAAAACTATTTCAAAGATTCACAAGAATGGATTAGAAAAGAATTTTTTCCACATAAAGAAAGATTATTTCCCAAAAAAGATATGAGCACTTATAAAGAAAACTATGAGCTTAGAGAAATGAAACCAGAATATTGGGATAAAATAGCTGAATTTATAGCAGATATTATCAAAATAAAAAACGAAAGTATTCTTAGTCTTAATCAAACTTTAGAAATTAAAAATCAAGAATTCAGTAATCAAACCAATCAAATTCATAATTTAAATACATCATTAGAAAATAAAGAGAGCCTATTAACTATAAAGGAAAATCAAATTCATGGTTTAAATGAAACACTAAATTTCCAAAATAATTACGGAAAAGCTAAAACAAGAATTCAAAACCAACTTTCTTATAAACTAGGACAAGCTTTGATTATAAATTCTAAAAGTGTATTAGGTTTTCTATCTTTACCTTTTATAATATTAAGTATTGTTATTTCACATAAACAAGAACAAAAA
>NZ_MJXO01000036.1:0-2295 GCF_001762835.1 Campylobacter sp. BCW_6466 | reverse complement strand
GCACTAATAGTTTTAATCAAATCACTCGCCCATTCATCAGAGTAGATGAACTCTAAAGTGATTTGTTTAACGATTGGATTATTCATCATTTTTATATTTAGATAAAACTTACCAGCACTCACATTGGCATCTGTGTTTCTTTCTTCATCCCAGCTTACCTCATAGCCAATTAAAACCTTAGCTCCTTTTAAATCTCTTAGCAATTCTTCAATGCTGATTTTTATAAAATATAATTCACTTGCTTTTTTATCAATAGCTTTAAAAGCTGCTTTTTGTCCTGCTAGGGCTATACGATCAAAAGTTCTTACACGAGCTAAATCTTGCCAAATCGTATCTTCATGGCTAGTTTCCCCACCCCAAGAGCGATAACCTTCACTTAAAATACAAGTTGAAATATGAGCGTTTCTTAGTCTTTCTGCATCACAATCAAAGCCATTGATAAACTCTATAAAATACTCTGTGCCAGTAACCCCATTCATCACTCTATTTGAGTAAGAATCACTAAAGCCATATTCTTTATCTCCATCTGTATGAGCTATTAAACCTGCGATGATAGGAGATTGTGGAACATAAGCGTATTTTCCTTGTGTATTTAAGATTTGAACCTGTGGCCAAGTGGCAATTAATCTTTTAGAGCTAAAAGCCTCCATTGTATTAATAGCTTCGCCAACATTTGTAGCGTAAAGATCCACAATAGCTGTGATATTCATAGAACTTGCCACACTTTCAAGCTTAGCCTTTACTCCTGCTTCATGTGAGTAATAAGGAGCAATGATTAAATCAGGGCTAAAACCTGTTTTATGCTTTGCTTTTTTAAAAGCTTCTATGGCATTAACAATATTGATTAAAGTGTTTTCACTTTCCTCGCTTTCTTCAAAAAAACTAATAATAATTACATTACTTACATTTTGTAGATTGATACATTCTAAAGTATCTAAAAGTCTAAAATCTTGTAAGTTATTTTCTTTGATTAAATCGTTTACAAATTCTTTT
Organism: Campylobacter sp. BCW_6466; assembly: GCF_001762835.1. NCBI lineage: Bacteria > Pseudomonadati > Campylobacterota > Epsilonproteobacteria > Campylobacterales > Campylobacteraceae > Campylobacter > Campylobacter sp. BCW_6466. The sequence goes on along the minus strand of NZ_MJXO01000036.1, from coordinate 1,302 downwards.
GCTTTGCTTACATTTGAAAAGGCAAAGATTGGAAAGCTATCCACGCTTTCATAACCAGCCTTTGTGTAAATCATTTCTTTACTTGCACCTTTTATAGCCCCAGCAATACCTATAGGCGTATCACTTTGCACTTTAATAGGACTTGCTGCACCATTACTGATATTAAAATTAACTCCATAATTTGCTGTCATTATTCATTTTCCTTTCTTATGTTCTTTTAACAGCGAACAAGTTTGCCTAAAGAACCAAATGCTAAAGGCTTCCCCGCCCAAACACTGCGTGTTTGCCCCAAAAGCCAAACCTTTTTCCTGTCCTAAGTAGCTTACTTTATTTATGTTTTTTTAACTCTTTTGCTTTTAACTTCACTTAATGCGCTTGCTTTTGTAAATGTAGAGCCTAAGCCTTTAAGTTCATTCTCTACTATCCTAAATCTCTCATCAACCCTATCTTTAAACTCATCATAAATAAGCTTATCTCCTTTTATATTGAAATTAATAATAAAATCTGTATCGATTTCTTTACTATTTGGATTTAAGGAATTAAACTCTTTAAAAAGAATGTCATCTATAAAAATTTTAATATTTAGATTTTCGCTAAAGAAGTTTCCACCCACGCCATACCCCCAAGGAGTGAATTTAAACTCTTTTATAGGTTTAGAGAGTTCGCATTCTATAGTATAAAAAGGATTTTCTAATCCATCATTAGCTAAAAACACGCTAATATTTTTTTCATCATATTCTCTAAAAGCGTAATATGGAGTGTAACGATTGCCAAATTCATAAGCTCCATTTGAAGTGATTTTTACTTTTGCATATGAGTCTAAACCTTCAGTATTAGCATTTTCTAAACTAAACTCAGCAGGTAAAGTAGTGGCGTGTTCTTTTGAAGCTTTATTTAAAGTTTCATTTTCTATATTGCCTAGTAAAAGATTATTGTTAGAATTGTCAATAAACTCCAAAGCATTAATCTTTAAAAACTCATTATCTCCTGCTAATTTTATACCAAGTCTTGAAAGGGTTAAGGTTTTTAAAGGATAGGCTGAGCTTGTTTGTTTGGTGCTAAACTCAACCCTTAATTTTTTACCATCAAGGATTTGTAATTCTTTTAAATTAGAGTTTGCATCTTCGCCTTTATCTCCTTTATCCCCCTTATCTCCTTTTTCGCCCTTATCTCCTTTTTCGCCCTTTATACCTTTAATCCCTTCGAGTTTTTTATCAATTAATTCATTTACTCTTTTTTCATTAAGCTTATCACTAACTATAGGTTCACTTGGCTCTTTTGAGCCTTGATTAATATCTGGAA
>NZ_MJXO01000035.1:0-1144 GCF_001762835.1 Campylobacter sp. BCW_6466 | reverse complement strand
CCTGCTTCTATAGTTCCTTTATTTGTAAGGGTTTCTATCTTGTTGCCATCACCTATGAAGATAGCATTGCCGTTTTGATTTTTGATTAGGCCTGTGTTTTCAAAATTTTTAATAGTGGAGCTTGTTTGAAGCCAACTTTGAATGAATATTGCTCCTGATAATTGTTTGGCTCCAGATGTTCCTTCTATAGTACCACTGTTTTTAAAATTATCTATAGTAGTGCTTGATATATTTATACCTACTCTTCCTGAAAGAATACCTGAGTTATCAAAATTTGTTATAGTAGAGCCAGAAAGATTAACTCCAGAGCTAGCAAACATAGCCCCATTAGGCCCTCCTGGATCTTTTCTTCCATCGCCTTTTAAGGTTCCGCTATTGATAAACGTTTGGATTGTAGAACTGCCAATATATATTGCTTGCGTATCCCAGTTATTTACATTTTGATTGCTGGTTTGAATAGTACCACTATTATTAAGAGTTTGTACGCTTGAATTATTTATGCTTATACCTCTATGTCCTTCGCTTTTAATGTTTCCATTATTGGTAATGGTTTTAACATCAGTATGAGTAAACTGGACAGCTTCTTTATTTGTTGAACTTATAACTCCAGTATTGTTAAAATTATTAATCGTGGATTTATTATTAGCACCGCCTTCGAAAAAAACTCCTTGATTTTTATCAAAAGCTGTTATAGTTCCACTGTTATTAAACTGATCCACAGTGAGAATTCCTGAGTTTTTATTTCCCCAAACTCCCATATAAATTTGACCATTAACTTGACCTTTATTTTCAAAGGTATTGACAGTGATGGCTCCTGTGAGGTTATCTTGGCTATTTTGTATGGCTACTTTACCATTGATGGTTCCATTATTGGTAAGATTAGCAAGAGTAAGAGTATTGCCATTGTTAGTAGAAGCATAAATAATATTACCCGTATTACCTATACTACCTAAAGTTCCACCTGATTGAATTATTATGGTATGTGGACCTTGATCGGTAGTTTCTATTTTGTCATCATGAGAACCGTTTATAGTCGTATCAATTTTAGCTTGAGCATTATATACATCTGTTGCTGATCTAACTTTAGTATTTTTATGAACTTCATCATAAGTTTTTATTTCAGAATTTAATGTAGCATTAGCAC
>NZ_MJXO01000034.1:0-1817 GCF_001762835.1 Campylobacter sp. BCW_6466 | reverse complement strand
GCTAGTTGTGCAAATGCTACACTTGCTCCTGAAATAAAAACTTATGATGAAGCAAATAAAAATACTAAAGCTAGATCAGCAATAAGTATGTATAGTCCTGAAGCTAGGACTGATACGACTATAAATTCATTACACACTGAAAAAGTAACCATTACTGGAAGCGGAACAACAAATTCCTTAACAATTGGATCAAGCGGAACTTTAGGCAGTACAGGTAATAAAGGTGATATTATTTACGCCTATGCTAGTGGTAGCGATACCCTTACACTTACTAATCTTACCAATAATGGAACCATCAATGGTAAAGTAGCCATACAAAATAGCCAAAATAACCTCACAGGAACCATCACTGTCAATACCTTTGAAAACAAAGGTCAAGTTAATGGTCAAATTTATATGGGAGTTTGGGGTAGCAACTCAGGAACTCTTAATATAGATACATTTAACAATAGTGGAGCTATAACAGCTTCTAATAATGATAAGGGAATTTTTTTCGAAGGAAAAAATACTAATATAAAAACCTTTAATAACAGCGGAACTATCACAAGCAATTCAATTGCCATTGATGTTGCAAACAATTCCAATATAAATTATTTTACAAATAGTGGTTTTATTAGTGCAGGCAAGGGAGTTAATATAGGTCAAGGCAGTATGACAAATTTTACCAATGCTAGCGGTGGAACCATACAAGGCACAGAGGCAGGTGTGCTTATTAACACAAAAATAGATACTTTTACCAATAATGGTTTTATTAACTCTCCTGGTAGTGGAGAATGGAGTAATGGAATTTGGATAAGTGGTGATACTAGGATAGATAATTTTTCCAATACAGGAACTATACAGGGTGGAGGTAATGGCATTTATATGAATTACGGATATTCTTCTGGTTCTTATATAAAAAATTTTTCCAATACAGGAACTATAAAAGGCGAAATTAGTGGAATTATTTTAGCCAATTCAACTATAGACAATTTTACAAATGATGGACTTATAGAATCAACAGGTGAATACGGAGCTATAGATCTTCAAAGCTTTTATCAAGGGGTAAGTTTAATTAAAACACTCGAAAACAAAGGAACTATCAAGGGTTTGAATGATGGTATCATAGTAGAAACAGGTAATAAAATAGAAACCCTTGTTAACAAAGGCGCTATAGAAGCTACCAATGGAAATGGCATAAGTTTTTATTTTATGCAACATGCGGCTACTGAGATAGATTTAGGAAATATCATTTTAGAAAACGGTAGTAAAATTATCGCTGGAAATAATGGTATTAATGTAGATATTACTCAAATAGATGCCTCTAATGAACAAACAACCATAAAGGGTCAAGGAATAGATGTTAAAAAAGGTGCTTCAGTTATTGGAAAAAATGGAGCTGGAATTTATATAGGAGATGGACAAGAATTAAACACCCAAATCACCATAGCAGGTGAAGTAAGTGGTGGAGCTGCTGGTATAGTCAATGAAGGTATCATAGGTGGTAGTAGCGATAATGATGATAAAAAAGGTGGCATTATCATCTCAGGAGGTAGTGTTAGCTCTTCAAGTGGAGGCTCTGGCATAGTCAATCAAGGCAATGGTTCTATAGCAGGTGAAATCAAGGTAGAAAGTGGAGGTTCAGTTGAAGGTGGTATTACCAATACAGGAAGTGGTTCTATCTCAGGAAATATAGTAGTAGAAGATGGCGGTAAACTTGATTCCATCACTAACACCTCTACTTCTGATACAGGTATAAGTGGCTCTATCACTAACAATAGTGATAATAAACTTGAAATTTCTAATGGAGAAGGTGCTACTATAGGTGGAGGTATTAC
>NZ_MJXO01000033.1:0-1637 GCF_001762835.1 Campylobacter sp. BCW_6466 | reverse complement strand
GGTAACTCAGGAACTCTTAATATAGATAAATTTAACAATAGTGGAACTATAACAGCTTCTAATGGCCAAGGAGTATTTTTCGAAGGAAATGCTGATATAAAAGCTTTCAATAATAGTGGAACCATAACAGCAAAATCAGAAGGTATTAAGATGTCTGGAATTTCAAATATAGACAGTTTTACCAATAGTGGTTTTATTAGCGCAGATAAGGCTATTTTTGCTAGTACAAGCGGAAGCAATAATCTTACTATTAAAAATCTCAGCAACAGCGGAACTATCAATGGCAAGATAAGTGTAGAAAATAGTAGTAGCGGCTTTACAGGAACCATTGCTGTTAATACCTTTGAAAATAAAAACCAAATCAATGGTCAAATCTATATGGGAATTTGGGGAGGTAACTCAGGAACTCTTAATATAGATAAATTTAACAATAGTGGAACTATAACAGCTTCTAATAATGATAAAGGAATTTACTTCCAAGGAAATGCTAATATACAAAGCTTTACCAACAGCGGTCTGATCAGTGGGGGTAATGGCGTAACTACTGCTGGCACTATAAAAAATTTCACTAATAACGGAACTATACTAGGAAATAGTAGCAATGGTATAAGTATAAATAGTACCATAGAAAATTTTACCAACAAGGGAACCATAAATAGCACAGGAAGAGAAGAGCCTTCAGCATATGGAGCTTCATCAGGTATAAGCTTAAGCTATAATACAATAACAAATTTCAATAACGAAGGTTTAATTTCTGGTATTTTTGGTTTAAATTTAACTAATGCTACTATAGAAAATTTTACTAACAAAGGAACCATAGAATCAACAAGCAATCATGATTTTGGAGCAGCTATCAATCTTGTAGCTCCTTATGGTGCTGCTTCTGTCATTAATAATTTTACTAATGAAGGAACTATTAAATCAAAGTCTAATGGTATTTTTGCAGAAGCGGGTAATAAAATAGAAACCCTTGTTAATAAAGGTACTATAGAAGTAGATTTAAATGGTATAAGTTTTTATGATTATGGAGATGCAGGGGGCAGTGGTAATAAAATCGAGCTAGGTAAAATCATCCTAGAAAAAGGCAGTAGCATTAAGGCTGGACATAATGGTATTAATATAGATCATGGAAGTTCTAAGGTTATTGAAGCCGACGCCATTGAAGTTAAACAAGGTGCTAAAGTAGAAGGCGGTAAATCTGGAATTTATATAGGAGGCGGTAAAGAAATCAATGCTCAAATCACCATAGCAGGTGAAGTAAGCGGTGGAGCTGCTGGTATAGTCAATGAAGGTATCATAGGTGGTAGTAGCGATAATGATGATAAAAAAGGTGGCATTATCATCTCAGGAGGTAGTGTTAGCTCTTCAAGTGGAGGCTCTGGCATAGTCAATCAAGGCAATGGTTCTATAGCAGGTGAAATCAAGGTAGAAAGTGGAGGTTCAGTTGAAGGTGGTATTACCAATACAGGAAGTGGTTCTATCTCAGGAAATATAGTAGTAGAAGATGGCGGTAAACTTGATTCCATCACTAACACCTCTACTTCTGATACAGGTATAAGTGGCTCTATCACTAACAATAGTGATAATAAACTTGAAATTTCTAATGGAGAAGGTGCTACTATAGGTGGAGGTATTAC
>NZ_MJXO01000032.1:0-570 GCF_001762835.1 Campylobacter sp. BCW_6466 | reverse complement strand
GGTGGAGCTGCTGGTATAGTCAATGAAGGTATCATAGGTGGTAGTAGCGATAATGATGATAAAAAAGGTGGCATTATCATCTCAGGAGGTAGTGTTAGCTCTTCAAGTGGAGGCTCTGGCATAGTCAATCAAGGCAATGGTTCTATAGCAGGTGAAATCAAGGTAGAAAGTGGAGGTTCAGTTGAAGGTGGTATTACCAATACAGGAAGTGGTTCTATCTCAGGAAATATAGTAGTAGAAGATGGCGGTAAACTTGATTCCATCACTAACACCTCTACTTCTGATACAGGTATAAGTGGCTCTATCACTAACAATAGTGATAATAAACTTGAAATTTCTAATGGAGAAGGTGCTACTATAGGTGGAGGTATTACAAATAATGGTAATGCTGATTTAGTTATTTCCAACCAAGGCTCAGTAGGTAAAGATAGCAATGGTAATACAGTAACTAACAATGGTAGTGGTAGTGTTGGAATCAAAGATTGGGTTGTTTCTACAGATAAAGAAACAGGTAAATTAGACACTGTGGTTGTAGGTGGAAGTGGTAAAGATAATGTAAAAGTAGAAAAC
>NZ_MJXO01000031.1:0-184590 GCF_001762835.1 Campylobacter sp. BCW_6466 | reverse complement strand
ATTTTATTTGCGCCATCCTAAAAAACTTTTTAAGAAAAATAATGTCTAAAATTTCAATAATTGTACCCACCTATAATGTAGAAAAATATATAGCAAGAGCTTTGGAAAGTTGCATAAATCAAACCTTTAAAGATATAGAAATAATCGTTGTGGATGATTGTGGAAATGACAAAAGTATAGAAATAGCTAAAGAATATGCCAAAAAAGATACAAGAATAAAAATAATCCATAATAAAACAAACCTAGGCACCTTTGCAGCCAGAAATAATGGTGTTAAACATTCAAATAGTGAGTATTTGATGTTTTTAGATCCTGATGATTATTTAGAGCTTAATGCTTGCGAAAAATTAATCCTCTTAATAAATACTTATAAAATATGCCAATTTTCTTTTACTTATATTAGCAATGGAATTAAATTAAAATCAATATTTAAAGATACACTTAAAAATTTAGAAGAATTTAAAGGAATTTATTGGAATATTTGTACTCTGTTTGTAAAAAAGGATTTTTACTTGGATTCACTAAAAGAGCTTTTTGCAATAGATAAAAAACTCCTTGTAGCTGAAGATATGCTTGCGTTTTTTTTCTTGATAAACAATTTAAATGATGATGGATACTTGCAAGTTGATTTGTATTTGTATAATTATGTAGATAATTCTTTTTCGATCACTAAGCGACGAAAAAATAAAGAGAAAATTCAGGATTGTTTAGATGATTATTTTTATATTTTAAAATATATAAAAGAAAATAAAATTCTTAAAGAAAATTTAAAGTCATATGTTTTGATTTATTTGCAAATTGATATTTTAAAATTTTTATTTAATAATAAAAAAATAAATTATTTTAAATATAAATTACTAAAAAAAATGTATAAAATTAAATTATTTTTTTACCATTTTTTAAAATGAAGCAATTTTATTCCATTTTTTCATAATTACTTCTTTGCTAAATTCTTTTTGTACTTTTTCTTTGGCGTTTTTGCCAAATTTTTCTCTTAAACTTTCATCTTGCATTAATATCTTAAGCTTATTTGCAAATTCTTGTAAATTTCCATCTTCTATTAAAAACCCACTTTTTTTATTATCTATGATATCGCTTGGACCAGTATTGATATCAAAAGCAATGCTTGGAATGGTATAGCTTGCACTTTCAGCTAAAACCATTCCAAAACCTTCAAAATGACTAGTCATTACATAAATACTTGCTTTTAAGTATTCTTTTTCTATGTTTTTATTAAAAGGCAGTAAAATAATGGAATGTTCTAGTTTTTTAGCTTGTATTTTATGAAGAATTTCTTCTTTTAAAAGCCCATCTCCTATGATATGAAGCTTCCATTCTTTAAAATTTTCATCTTTTTGTATTATTTCCCATATATCAATGAGTCTTAAAAAACCCTTTTGATCGCCCTTATCCATTCTTCCCGCACTAAGTACGACTTTTTGCGATAAATTGCTTGTTTTTGAAGATGCGAAAGGGAGAAAATTTGGAATTACTTGTATATTTTTATGCCACTCTTGCCATTTATCAAGTTCTTTGGCTGAAAGTATGATGAGTGTATCAAAATAATCAAAAATCTTTTTTTTCTTTTTTGGAGCTTTGATGTGCCAAATTCTAAAATATTTAAGTTTTTTATTTTTAAAAAAAGGTAAAAAATATCCATCATTAGCTAAAAGAATTTCATTTTTTGCATTTTTAAATTTTAAAATAATTAAAAGTGATAAAAAATAACGATAAAAAGTTTTTAAAAAGATTTTTTTAATTTTATTTGCATGATAAAAATTTTGATTACTAAGATAAGAAATTTTTATATTTTTATAAAGCTCATAAGCAGGTTGTTCAAAGCTTTTGTAAAAGCTAAAAATTTCAACTTCATATTTTTTAGAAAAAGCATTAGCAAGATTAATGCAAACTCTTTCTCCGCCGCCACTTTCGGTAATATCTTTTAAAAAAATATTAATTTTTTCCATGATTTAACTCATAAAGTTTCATATAGCGAAAAAAAGCTCCATTTGCGTTTAAAAGAGCTATAACAAAACCTTTATAGCCATATTTTACACCACCGCGAAAAAAATAATCTTTTATAAAAATCAGCCAAAAGCGCGAAATTGCCCCAAAAATGCTTGCTTTTTTACCTTTTTTGAGTTTTTCTTTTGCGGAAAAACTAGTGTAAAGATTCATTTTATAAATTATACTTTCTATTCCATTACAAGCATAATGCTTTAATCCATTTTTAAGATGAATTTTTTTAGCATTACTTGGTAGAATAAGACTTTCATGTACTAAATTATCATTAAAACGAGTGAAATTTTTATTAAAAATTCTTAAAACATAATCAGGCCACCAACCACATGCCTTTATCCATTCGCCTTTATAGAGATTTTTACGACTAAGTGTGATGATATTATCTTCTTGAAGTTCTAAATTTTTAAGCTCTTTAATACACTCATTTTCAAGCACTTCATCAGCATCAATGCTTAAAATCCAATCATTTTTTGCATAACTTAAAGCAAGATTTTTTAAAGCTCCAAAACCTATAAAAGCACTGTGATAAATGTGCAAATTAGCAAAATCTTTTTTAAATTCATTAGCTATTTTTAGGGTATTATCGCTACTTTCATTGTTAAGTAAAATAATTTCATCAAAACCTTTTAAAGAATTTAAACACTCAAGCAAGGTTTGCTCAGCATTTTTTACGATGATAATAACGCTTATTTGTTTTAGATTCATTTTGCATCCTTGTAAATTTCCTCATTATAACTTGCAAAGCGTCTATGAAAAAAAAAGTATTCCCAAGGTCTTTTTTTAATCATTTCTTCGCAACTTTGTGCTTGATAAAGTGTCAGTTCTTCTAAACTTGCATTTTGAGAATCTTTTGCTTTAAAAAACTCTATGCAAAATTTACCATCTTCTTTATAGGCATAAACAGGGATGATCAAAGCATTGCTTCTTTGTGCGATAAGGCTTGCTCCCATTTGATAATTCACTTCTTTGTTAAAAAATTTTAATCTTACGCTTTCGTTTTCTACACAGTCTTGATCAGTTAAAATTCCCAAAGCTCTCTCCTTTTTTAGAGCACTTAGCATTTGTCTTATACCGCCTTTTTTGTCGATAAGTTCTATGTCAAATTGGGTGCGATTTTGGCTTAAAATTTCATACATAACTTCACTTTTTAACTTTTTTCCTACTATGGCAATCGCACCATATTTAGCCGCATAAGCAAGGCTTAAAATTTCCCAGTTTCCATAGTGTGCAGTTGTGAAGATAATAGGACGCTTTAAAGCCAGGGCATCTATAAGAAAATTTTCATTGATGAAATTTACTTTATTGAGAATTTTTTCTTTGGTGGTGTTTTGATTTTGCAAACAATCAATCCCAAATTGAGCAAAATTTTCATAAATTTTTAAAGACAATTTATCGCGTTCTTTTTGAGTGTATTGAGGAAAACAGATTTGCAAATTTGTATTGATGATTTTGCGGTGTTTTTTGTTAAGATGAAAAGCGATTCTTGCTACAATCAAAGCTAAAAAATGCAAGATACAATCAGGCATAAAAGTAACAAAAAATTTCAAAATATAATAAAGACTAAGATATATTCTATCGCTATTTTTCATTAAGTAAGCCTTTGGCAAGATTGAAGATATCTTCTTCTTCTATACGCGTGATACAAAAATCACTTTTATCGATATGCTTGGCATTTTGAATTTTTTTACCTGTATCAATGATTTTATTGATATGAGTTTGAAAAGCATTGCGGTAGCTTGGTGTTGCACCAAAAATCGTAATAGATGCTTTATTTAAAGCAAAAGCTAAATGTGTTGGACCGCTATCATTTCCTATGATAAGATCCATCATTTTTGTAAAAGCCATTAGCTCTTCAAGATTAAATTTTGGCGCTAATTCTATATGTGTTTCATCAATACCACTAAGATTTAAAACCTCTTTAGCAAATTCGTATTCTTTTACATTTCCCCAAGCGAGCCAAATTTTTGTTTGTTGAAATTCATTGATTAAAAGTTTGCAAAGTATAGCAAGTTTGGTTTTAGGATAGATTTTATTTTCTACACTTGAGCCCACATGTATGAGTATGTTTTTTTCGTTTTTGTCGAGTTTGAGTTTATTATTTAAGAGTTGTTTTAAATTTTCATCTACATTGAAAACATCTTGTTTAAAGGCTAAATTTTTGACATTAAAATCAGTATTTAACATAAAGGAGGTAAGACTTAAGTATCTTACAAATACATTTTCATTGTAATCTAACTCAAGTTTTTGGTTGTAGAAATTATGAGCAAAACTTTCTTTAAGACTATTTTTATCAAAACCAAAATTATTTCTACTTAAAATTCGACTTACAATAGCAGATTTTATGAGCCCTTGTAGATCTATTACTGCATTATAGTTGTTTTTTCTTGCCTTAAGAAGAATTTTTAGGCTTTTTAAAATTTTTTTGTCTTTTAAGGGCAGGGCATAGAGTTTGTCTATTAAAGGATGGTTTTTAAGTATGCCTTCAAATTTTTCATCTACAAACCAATGAATTTCTATATCTTTTTTAAAATTTTTGATAAATTGCAAAACTACGGCACTTTGTATAATATCACCAAGTGCTGACAAACGAACAATTGCTATTTTCATTAAAAGCCTAATATTTTAAAATTTTTGCTATGATTTTAGCGAAATTATTTAAAAAAAGGTTAAAAATGGCAAAAAATGAAGGTTATATTTGTGTTTTTGATTGTGAGAGTGTGCCAGATGTTGAGCTTATCCGCAAAACTTTAGGTTTTGAAGGAAGTGATTTGGAGGTAAGTTTAAAAGCACTTCAGTGGCAAAAAGAACAAAGCGGGAGTGAGTTTTTGCCTTTACCTTATCATAAAATCATCAGTATTTGTGCAGTTTTAAGCGATAATTTTGGAAAATTTATCAAAGTAAATAAAATTGATGGGCAAAATGAAAAAGAAATGATTGAGAATTTTTTTAATTTTATAGAAAATTATGAGCCAAAATTAGTCAGTTTCAATGGTAAAAATTTCGATATGCCTGTTCTTGTTTTAAGGGCTTTAAAATACAATTTAAAAGCAGCAACTTATTTGGATACTCAAAGTGATAAATGGAATAATTATAAAACAAGATTTTCAGAATTAAAACATTGTGATTTATTGGAATCCTTAGGTTCTAATGGGCGTGGAATAAAGCTTGATACACTTTGTTCTATGGTGGGTTTGCCAGGAAAATATGATGTGCATGGCGATGAGGTAATGAAGCTTTTTTATGAAAATGAACTTGAAAAAATCCACGAATATTGTGAAAGTGATGTTTTAAATACCTATATGCTTTTTTTAAAATATGAATTTATTAAAGGTAATGTTAGTGAAGAAGATTATGTTGATTTTCTTTCTTATATGAGGGATTTTTTGCGTGCGAAAAAATCAGATCGTTCTTATACAGAAGTTTTCGCAAAAGCTTGTGAGAGTGAAATTTCAAAAGTTCAATCTTAAGTATTTAAGAAAATATATTAAAATTTATTTCTGATATTTTTAAAAAAAGGAATGATGATGAAAATTCTTATTAGCGGTGGCGCAGGTTATATTGGTTCTCATACTTTAAGACAATTTTTAAAAACAGATCATGAAATTTGTGTTTTAGATAATCTTTCTAAGGGCTCTAAAATCGCAATAGAAGATTTGCAAAAAATAAGAGCTTTTAAATTTTTTGAACAAGATTTAAGTGATTTTCAAGGTGTAAAAGCATTGTTTGAGAGAGAAAAATTTGACGCTATTGTGCATTTTGCAGCGAGTATTGAAGTTTTTGAAAGTATGCAAAACCCTTTAAAATATTATATGAACAACACTGTTAATACGACAAATCTCATCGAAACTTGTTTGCAAACTGGAGTAAATAAATTTATATTTTCTTCAACGGCAGCCACTTATGGCGAACCACAAGCTCCTGTTGTGAGTGAAACAAGCCCTTTAGCACCTATTAATCCTTATGGGCGTAGTAAGCTTATGAGTGAAGAGGTTTTGCGTGATGCAAGTATGGCAAATCCTGAATTTAAGCATTGTATTTTAAGATATTTTAATGTTGCAGGTGCTTGCATGGATTATACTTTAGGACAACGCTATCCAAAAGCGACTTTGCTTATAAAAGTTGCAGCTGAATGTGCCGCAGGAAAACGTGAAAAACTTTTCATATTTGGCGATGATTATGATACAAAAGATGGTACTTGCATAAGAGATTTTATCCATGTAGATGATATTTCAAGCGCGCATTTAGCAGCTTTGGATTATTTACAAGAGAATGAAAGTGATGTTTTTAATGTAGGTTATGGACATGGTTTTAGTGTAAAAGAAGTGATTGGAGCGATGAAAAAAGTTAGTGGAGTGGATTTTAAAGTAGAACTTGCCCCACGCCGTGCAGGCGATCCTAGTGTGTTGATTTCTGATGCAAGTAAAATCAGAAATCTTACTTCTTGGCAGCCTAAATACGATGATTTAGAGCTTATTTGTAAATCTGCTTTTGATTGGGAAAAACAGTGTTAAAAAAACTTTTTTTTATTTTAAGCAAGGAAGATAAAAATTTTTTATTTTTTTTGCTTGTTTTTTCAGTATTTGTTTCTTTTATAGAAACTTTTGCAATTTCTTTGGTAATGCCTTTTATCACTTTGGCTAGTGATTTTTCTTATTTTGATCGTAATAAATATTTAATCAGCCTAAAAGAATATCTTAATATCCCTGTTTTTGAAATCATTGTTTATTTTGGAGTGGGGCTTATTGTTTTTTATGTGTTTAGAGCTTTCTTAAATGCGTATTATTTCCATCTTTTGGCAAGATTTTCTAAGGGGCGTTATCACGCGATTGCTTATAAGGTTTTTTCTAAATTTTTAAATATTAACTATGAAAAATTTACTCAAAAAAATCAATCTGAAATTTTAAAGTCCATTACAGGAGAAGTTTATAATCTAAGCACTATGATTTCATCATTTTTACTTTTGATGAGTGAAATTTTTGTAGTACTTTTGCTTTATGCTTTAATGCTTTTGATTAATTATAAAATCACTTTATTTTTAAGTATTTTTATGGTGTTAAATGCCTTTATTTTAGTGAAAATTTTAAGCCCTGTCATTAAAAAAGCAGGACTAAAACGTGAAGAAGCGATGAAAAATTTCTTCGAAATTTTAAATACAAATTTAAATAATTTTAAATTTATCAAGCTTAAAACCAAAGAAGATGGAGTATTAAGCCTTTTTAAAGCACAAAGTGAAGCTTTTTCTAAAGCAAATATTACCAATGAAAGCGTAGCTGCAGTGCCTAGAATTTATCTTGAAGGAATAGGTTTTTGTGTACTTGTTTTTATCGTGGTATTTTTGGTTTTGAAAAATGAAAGTGATATTTCAGGTATTTTATCCACGATTTCTATTTTTGTTTTAGCGCTTTATCGCTTAATGCCAAGCGCAAATCGTATTATCACAAGTTATCATGATTTGCTTTATTATCATTCTTCTTTGGATATTATTTACCAAAATTTAAGACAAGAAGAAGAAAATTTGGGCGAGGAAAAATTAAGCTTTAATCAAGAGCTTAAAATTTGCAATCTTAGCTTTGGTTATGAGGGAAAAAAATATTTATTTAAAAATCTTAACTTAAACATTAAAAAAGGCGAAAAAATCGCTTTTATAGGGGAGAGTGGTTGCGGAAAAAGTACCTTAGTAGATCTTATCATAGGACTTTTAAAACCAAAAGAAGGGCAAATTTTAATTGATAAGCAAGAGTTAAATGCAAGTAATGCAAAAAATTATCGCCAAAAAATAGGCTATATCCCACAAAATATCTATCTTTTTAATGACAGCATAGCTAAAAATATTACTTTTGGAGATGCGGTTGATGAAGAAAAACTTAACAGGGTTATCAAACAAGCAAATTTAGAGCATTTTATAAAAAATTTACCTCAAGGAGTGCAAACAAAAGTAGGTGATGGGGGGAGTAATTTAAGCGGGGGACAAAAACAACGCATAGCTATAGCAAGAGCTTTATATCTAGAGCCTGAAATTTTAGTGCTCGATGAAGCAACTTCTGCGCTTGATACTCAAAGTGAAGCAAAAATCATGGATGAAATTTATAAAATTTCTAAAGATAAAACCATGATTATTATCGCACATCGCCTTTCTACGATAACGCAATGTGATAAGGTTTATCGTTTAGAACACGGTAAGCTTAAAAAGGAGAAATGATGAAAATAAGCTTTATTATCGCAACTTTAAATTCAGGAGGCGCTGAGCGTGTTTTGGTAACTTTAGCTAATGCACTTTGTAAAGAGCATGAAGTAAATATTATTAAATTTCACGCAGGAGAATCTTTTTATAAGCTTGAAAATGAAGTTAAAGTTACAAGTTTAGAACAATTTAGATTTGACACACTTTATCATAAAATCGCAAGTCGTTTTAAGAAATTTTTTGCTTTAAGAAAGGCTTTGAAAGAAAGTAAGGCTGATGTTTTTATTTCTTTTTTGGATACGACTAATATTGCTTGTATTGCTGCGAAAATAGGGCTTAAAACTCCACTCATTATAAGTGAGCATAGTAATGAAGCGTATTTAAAACCTAAAATTTGGCGTTTTTTAAGAAGAGTAAGTTATCCTTTTTGTGATGCTTTAAGTGTGCTTGGAAGCAGTGATAAGGTGTATTATGAAAGATTTGTAAAAAGGGTTAAGCTTTTATTAAACCCTTGCCATTTTAGCGAAGAAATTCCTTTTGATTCTAGTTTTGAAAAAGAAAATGTAGTTCTTTTTATAGGGCGTTTAGATCACAACAAAAACCCTGCAATGTTTTTAAAAGCTATAGCGCATTTGGATAAAAATTTGCAAGAAAATTATAAATTTGTTATAGCAGGAGATGGAGAGTTAAGGCAAGAGCTTGAATATAAGGTAAAATCTTTAGGAATAAAAGTTGATTTTTTAGGACGCGTTGAAAATGTCAAGGCTCTTTATGAAAAAGCAAAAGCACTTTGCCTTTGTTCTTTTGTAGAGGGTTTGCCAACGGTTTTAATTGAAAGTTTGTATTTTGAGGTTTGTAGAATTTCAAGTTCTTATTATAATGGTGCTAAGGATTTAATCAAAGATAATCATGATGGGCTTTTGGTAGGTTGTGATGATGAAATAGCACTTGCTAAAAAACTTGAACTTGTTTTAAATGATGAAAATTTTAGAAAAGAACTTGTAAATAGTGCCAAACAAAGGTGTAAAGACTTTGAAATTTCTCATATCAAAGAAGAATGGCTTAAGCTTATAGCTGAGGTTAAAAATGCCTAAACTTTCTGTTATAGTACCAACTTTTAATCGTCAAGCTTTGTTGGAAAAGGCTATTAAAAGCATACAAAATCAAGATTTTAAAGATTTAGAAATTATTATAAGTGATGATAATTCTAGTGATGATACTAAAAGTGTGGTGCAAAATTTACAAAAAGATGATGATCGCATTAAGTATTTTTTAAATCAAAATTACAAACAAGGTCCAAATGGCAATAAAAACAATGGCTTAGATCAAGCAAGTGGCGAGTTTGTAACTTTTTTAGATGATGATGATGAGCTTTTATCCGGGGCTTTAAGTACCTTGATGCAAAAAGCAAATGAGGGTTATGCTCATGTTTTTGGAAATTGTTTGATAGAAAAAGAAGGAAATTTAAGCAAGGAATTTAGCGGCAAGGGCTTGGAAAAAGATAGTGAAATTTCTAAAAAAGATTTTTTAATGGCTAAATTTAGCGGAGAGTTTTTTTCTGTTTTTAAAAAATCTCTACTTGAAAACAAGCGTTTTAATGAAGAATTTTATGGCAATGAAGCCACGCTTTGGGTAAATTTATACAAGGAAAAAAGTTTTTATATCCATAAGGCTTTTAGGATTTATAGGATTTTTAGGCAAGATAGCGTGACTTTAGGTGCGAGTAAAAATGCTTATAGGGTGTATTTGGGATATTTAGAGCTTGCTAAAATTTTAGAAAATGAACTTAGAATGAGTAAGGATGAAGATTATAAAAAAACTTGTGCGAGTTATTATAAAATGGCAGCTTATTATGCAAAACTGGCGAAAAATCATAAAGCTCTTTATAAATGTTTGTTTAAAAGCCTGAGTATAAAAATCAACGCTCCTGGTTTGATATTACTCATTTTAAGTATAATTCCAAATAATATGATTGAAAAATTATCAAAAATTCGGGTGGCTTTATGCAAAAATTAGGCATTTTTATTTATTCTTTAGGAAGTGGTGGTGCTGAAAGAGTTGTGGCGACTTTATTGCCTATTTTAAGTTTGAAATTTGAAGTGCATTTGATCTTGATGAATGATAAAATTTCTTATGAAATTCCAGAGTGTCAAATTCATTTTTTAGAATGTTCAAAACCTAGTGAAAATCCTATTTTGAAATTTTTAAAACTACCTTTTTTGGCTTTAAAATACAAAAAACTTTGCAGAAATTTAGGCATTGATACAGAATTTGTTTTTTTAAATCGACCTAATTATATAGCTTTAATGGCAAGAATGTTTGGAAACAAAACTCGCCTTGTGATCAATGAATGCACTACGCCAAGTGTGATGTATGCGAAAAATAATTTTAATTCTTTGGCAAATAAATTTTTAATTTCTTTACTTTACCCAAGGGCTGATTTAATCTTGCCTAATTCTAAAGGAAATTTAGAAGATTTAGTGCAAAATTTTAGCATAAATCCAAAAAAATGTGAAATTTTATACAATGCCATCGATTTAGAAAACATAGAGCAAAAAGCCCTTGAAGATATAGCTTTAAAAGATAAATTTATTTTAAGTGTAGGCAGACTTGACAAAGGTAAAAATCACGCTTTATTAATTCGTGCTTATGCGAGATTGAAAACAGATTTAAAGCTTGTGATTTTAGGTGAAGGTGTGCTTAAAGATGAGCTTTTGGCTTTGATTAAAGAGTTAAATTTAGAAGAAAAGGTTTTGCTTTTAGGATTTGATAATAATCCTTATAAATACATGGCTAAATGTGAATTTTTTGCTTTTGCTTCTGTGTTTGAAGGTTTTTCAAATGTTTTAATTGAAAGCTTAGCTTGTTCTTGTGCGGTAGTTTGCACTGATCATAAAAGTGGTGCAAGAGAGCTTTTTGGAGATGATGAATTTGGACTTTTAGTAGAAGTAGATAATGAAAACTCTATGTTTCAGGGTTTAAAGACTATGCTTGAAGATGATAAATTAAGAAAAGCGTATAAAAATAAGGCTAAAACTAGGGCTAAGGCCTTTGATAAAGTAAAAATTGCACGTGATGCTTTGAAATATTTATTAGGATAAAAGATGTTGAAAAAAGAGTATTTAAAAAACCCTTATTTAGTTTTGTTTGCGATGATTATATTAGCTTATGTTTTTAGTGTATTTTGCAGGTTTTATTGGGTTTGGTGGGCAAGTGAGTTTAATGAGTATTTTTTCAATAATCAATTAATGATCATTTCAAACGATGGCTATGCCTTTGCTGAGGGCGCAAGAGATATGATAGCAGGTTTTCATCAGCCTAATGATTTGAGTTATTATGGATCTTCTTTATCTACGCTTACTTATTGGCTTTATAAAGTCACACCTTTTTCTTTTGAAAGTATCATTTTATATATGAGTACTTTTTTATCTTCTTTGGTGGTGATTCCTATTATTTTGCTAGCTAATGAATACAAACGTCCTTTAATGGGCTTTGTAGCTGCTCTTTTAGCAAGCATAGCAAACAGTTATTATAATCGCACTATGAGTGGGTATTATGATACGGATATGCTGGTAATTGTTTTACCTATGTTTATTTTATTTTTTATGGTAAGAATGATTTTAAAAAAAGACTTTTTTTCATTGATTGCCTTGCCGTTATTTATAGGAATTTATCTTTGGTGGTATCCTTCAAGTTATACTTTAAATGTAGCTTTAATTGGACTTTTTTTAATTTATACACTTATTTTTCATAGAAAAGAAAAGATTTTTTATATAGCTGTGATTTTGTCTTCTCTTACTCTTTCAAATATAGCATGGTTTTATCAAAGTGCCATTATAGTAATACTTTTTGCTTTATTCGCCTTAGAGCAAAAACGCTTAAATTTTATGATTATAGGAATTTTAGGTAGTGCAACTTTGATATTTTTGATTTTAAGCGGTGGGGTTGATCCCATACTTTATCAGCTTAAATTTTATATTTTTAGAAGTGATGAAAGTGCGAATTTAACACAGGGCTTTATGTATTTTAATGTCAATCAAACCATACAAGAAGTTGAAAATGTAGATCTTAGCGAATTTATGCGAAGAATTAGTGGTAGTGAAATTGTTTTCTTGTTTTCTTTGTTTGGTTTTGTATGGCTTTTGAGAAAACATAAAAGTATGATTATGGCTTTACCTATATTGGTGCTTGGGTTTTTAGCCTTAAAAGGGGGGCTTAGATTTACCATTTATTCTGTACCTGTAATGGCCTTAGGATTTGGTTTTTTATTGAGCGAGTTTAAGGCTATATTGGTTAAAAAATATAGCCAATTAACTTCAAATGTTTGTATTGTTTTTGCAACTATTTTGACTTTAGCTCCAGTATTTATCCATATTTACAACTATAAAGCACCAACAGTTTTTTCTCAAAATGAAGCATCATTATTAAATCAATTAAAGAATATAGCAAATAGAGAAGATTATGTGGTAACTTGGTGGGATTATGGTTATCCTGTGCGTTATTATAGCGATGTGAAAACTTTAGTAGATGGTGGAAAGCATTTAGGTAAGGATAATTTTTTCCCTTCTTTTGCTTTAAGCAAAGATGAACAAGCTGCAGCTAATATGGCAAGACTTAGTGTAGAATATACAGAAAAAAGCTTTTATGCTCCGCAAAATGATATTTTAAAAACAGACATTTTACAAGCCATGATGAAAGATTATAATCAAAGCAATGTGGATTTGTTTCTAGCTTCATTATCAAAACCTGATTTTAAAATCGATACGCCAAAAACTCGTGATATTTATCTTTATATGCCTGCTAGAATGTCTTTGATTTTTTCTACGGTGGCTAGTTTTTCTTTTATTAATTTAGATACAGGGGTTTTGGATAAACCTTTTACCTTTAGCACAGCTTATCCACTTGATGTTAAAAATGGAGAAATTTATCTTAGCAACGGAGTGGTTTTAAGCGATGATTTTAGAAGTTTTAAAATAGGTGATAATGTGGTTTCTGTAAATAGTATCGTAGAGATTAATTCTATTAAACAAGGTGAATACAAAATCACTCCAATCGATGATAAGGCTCAGTTTTATATTTTTTATTTAAAGGATAGTGCTATTCCTTACGCACAATTTATTTTAATGGATAAAACCATGTTTAATAGTGCTTATGTGCAAATGTTTTTTTTAGGAAATTATGATAAGAATTTATTTGACTTGGTGATTAATTCTAGAGATGCTAAGGTTTTTAAACTTAAAATTTAAGGGTTGAAAATGAGAATAGGATTTTTATCTCATGCAGGAGCAAGTATTTATCATTTTAGAATGCCTATTATAAAAGCATTAAAAGATAGAAAAGATGAAGTTTTTGTTATAGTGCCACAAGATGAATACACGCAAAAACTTAGAGATCTTGGCTTAAAAGTAATTGTTTATGAGCTTTCAAGAGCTAGCTTAAATCCTTTTGTGGTTTTAAAGAATTTTTTTTATCTTGCTAAGGTTTTGAAAAATTTAAATCTTGATCTTATTCAAAGTGCGGCACACAAAAGCAATACCTTTGGAATTTTAGCAGCAAAATGGGCAAAAATTCCTTATCGTTTTGCTTTGGTAGAAGGCTTGGGATCTTTTTATATAGATCAAGGTTTTAAGGCAAATTTAGTGCGTTTTGTTATTAATAATCTTTATAAATTAAGTTTTAAATTTGCACACCAATTTATTTTTGTCAATGAAAGTAATGCTGAGTTTATGCGGAATTTAGGACTTAAGGAAAATAAAATTTGTGTGATAAAATCTGTAGGGATCAATTTAAAAAAATTTTTTCCTATTTATGTAGAATCGGAAAAAAAAGAGCTTTTTTGGAAAAATTTAAACATAGATAAAAAACCCATTGTGCTTATGATAGCAAGAGCTTTATGGCATAAAGGTGTAAAAGAATTTTATGAAAGTGCTGCTATGCTAAAAGACAAAGCAAATTTTGTTTTAGTTGGTGGAAGAGATGAAAATCCTTCTTGTGCAAGTTTGGAGTTTTTAAACTTGGGTGTGGTGCATTATTTGGGTGCTAGAAGTGATATAGTCGAGCTTTTGCAAAATTGTGATATTTTTGTTTTACCAAGCTATAAAGAAGGCTTTCCTGTAAGTGTTTTGGAGGCAAAAGCTTGTGGTAAGGCTATAGTGGTAAGTGACTGCGAAGGTTGTGTGGAGGCTATTTCTAATGCTTATGATGGACTTTGGGCAAAAACAAAAGATGCCAAGGATTTAAGCGAAAAAATTTCACTTTTATTAGAAGATGAAAAATTAAGAATAAATTTAGCTAAAAATGCCGCCCAAGATGTTTTGCAATACGATGAAAATAATATCGCACAGCGTTATTTAAAACTTTATGATAGGGTAATTAAGAATGTATGAAAAAGTTTTTAAAAGAATTTTTGATTTTATTTTAGCTTTAGTGCTTTTAGTACTTTTTTCTCCGGTGATTTTACTCACTGCTTTACTTTTAAAAATCACTCAAGGAAGTGTGATTTTCACTCAAAATCGCCCTGGGTTAGATGAAAAAATTTTTAAAATTTATAAATTTAAAACCATGAGTGATGAAAGAGATGAAAAGGGTGAGTTATTGAGCGATGAATTGCGTTTGAAAGCTTTTGGAAAAATTGTTAGAAGCTTAAGTTTGGATGAGCTTTTGCAACTTTTTAATGTTTTAAAAGGGGATATGAGTTTTGTTGGACCTAGGCCTCTTTTGGTTGAGTATTTACCCCTTTATAATGAAGAGCAAAAATTGCGTCATAAAGTGCGTCCAGGTATAACAGGATGGGCGCAGGTAAATGGAAGAAATGCTATTTCTTGGCAGAAAAAATTCGAGCTTGATGTGTATTATGTGAAAAATATTTCTTTTTTACTTGATTTAAAAATCATGTTTTTAACAGCCTTAAAGGTTTTAAAACGAAGCGGGGTAAGCAAAGAAGGTTATGTTACAACAGAGAAATTTAATGGCAAGAACTGAAAAAATTTATATTTATGGTGCTAGTGGTCATGGGCTTGTTTGTGAAGATGTGGCTAAAAATATGGGTTATAAAGAATGTATTTTTTTAGATGATTTTAAAGGAATGAAATTTGAAAGCACCTTGCCAAAATATGATATTTTTATAGCCATAGGAAACAATGAAATTCGAAAAAAGATTTATCAAAAAATTTTAGAAAATGGCTTTAAAATTGTTAATCTTATTCATAAAAGTGCGCTTATAAGTTCTAGTGCAAGTGTGGAAGAAAATGCAGGAATTTTAATCATGCCTTATGTAGTAGTTAATGCTAAAGCCAAAATAGAAAAAGGCGTGATTTTAAATACTTCAAGCGTGATTGAACATGAATGCGTGATAGGGGAATTTTCTCATGTGAGTGTGGGGGCTAAATGTGCGGGCAATGTAAAAATCGGTAAAAATTGTTTTTTAGGGATTAATTCTTGTGTTTTGCCTAATTTAAGCTTAGCAGATGGTAGTATTTTAGGTGGTGGAGCAACTTTGGTTAAAAGTCAAGATGAAAAAGGTGTTTTTATAGGAATACCTGCAAAAAGGATGTAAATTGCATTTTAATAACAATCTTGTTGTTCACTATATAGTAAATCCTTCGCCTTTGGGGTGGATTGTCATTAATTTACTAACCATATGTCTAATATGCTACATATTTCCTTTGAAAAATTCTTTAAAACACAAAAAACTTTTTAGTCTTAAAGCAAATGTAAATTCTAAAAATAGTAGGATTGTAAAATATACAGGTATTGCTGCTTTTTTGGGTGGATTAATAGGAATTTGGTATAATTTTGAAGGTTTTTATCAACTTCTTTTTTTCTTTGAATTAGAAAATGAAAATTTAAAAACACTTTGGAGTTTGCAAGTATCAGTTTCTTCTGTGATAACAGGTATGTTATTATTGTTGATGTACGTTATAAATTTAGCAATAGTTTGTGAAAATGGAATTTATATAGTTAGTAAATTTAATCTTTTTTATATGTATTTTATAAAACGAGAAGATTTGGAAATTGTTAAAATAGAAAAAATGAAATTTTTAAATCAAGTTGAAGTTTGTTTTGTTATCAAAACAAAAAATAAAATACTCCTTAAATGCTTTGAAAGTATTTATAAAAAAGAAGACTTAGAAAAGCTTAAAAATTGGTATGAAAACAAGCTTTGACTATAAAAAGAATTTAAATATTTGAATCTTGGTAATTTTTTTTAGATAAAATATATAAGGATAAAAAATTCTGCTTTATATAAAGGATAAAAAATGAGATTTTTTCTTTCTCCTCCGCATATGGGTGGTAATGAATTAAAATACATAGAAGAAGTTTTCAAAAGCAATTATATAGCACCTTTGGGTGAATTTGTAAATCGCTTTGAGCAAAGTGTAAAAGATTATAGCAAAAGTGAAAATGCCTTAGCTTTAAATTCAGCCACAGCGGCTTTGCATTTAGCTTTAAGGGTGGCAGGGGTAAAACAAGATGATATTGTTTTGGCTTCTTCTTTTACTTTTATCGCTTCAGTAGCACCTATTTGTTATCTTAAAGCAAAGCCTGTATTTATAGATTGTGATGAAACTTATAATATTGATGTAGATTTGTTAAAACTTGCTATTAAAGAATGTGAAAAAAAACCAAAAGCATTGATTTTAACTCATCTTTATGGTAATGCTGCAAAAATGGATGAAATTGTTGAAATTTGCAAAGAAAATGACATTGTTTTAATCGAAGATGCTGCCGAAGCTTTAGGAAGTTTTTATAAGAATAAAGCTTTAGGAACTTTTGGAGAATTTGGAGCTTATTCTTATAATGGCAATAAAATCATCACCACTTCAGGTGGAGGTATGCTTATAGGAAAAAATAAAGAAAAGATTGAAAAAGCAAGATTTTATAGCACTCAAGCAAGGGAAAATTATTTGCATTATGAACATTTAGATTATGGTTATAATTACCGTTTAAGCAATGTTTTAGGAGCTATTGGTGTAGCGCAAATGGAGGTTTTAGAACAAAGAGTGCTTAAAAAAAGAGAAATTTATGAGTGGTATAAAGAATTTTTAGGAGAGCATTTTAGCTTTTTAGATGAATTAGAAAATTCAAGAAGCAATCGCTGGTTAAGTACAGCTTTGATTGATTTTGATAAAAATGAACTTAATGCTTGTCAAAAAGATATAAATATCAGTCAAAAAAATATCGCTTTGCATCCAAAAATTTCAAAACTCATAGAAGATTTGAAAAATGAACAAATAGAAACAAGACCATTATGGAAAGCTATGCACACTCAAGAAGTATTTAAAGGAGCTAAGGCTTATCTTAATGGCAATAGTGAGTTATTTTTCCAAAAAGGAATTTGTTTGCCAAGTGGCACGGCGATGAGTAAAGATGATGTTTATGAAATTTCAAAACTGATCTTAAAGAGCATAAAGGCTTAAAATGATTTTTTATAAAAGCAAAAGATTAGCATTTTTTTTAACTTTAGATATTGTTTTAATTTTACTTAGCGTTTATCTGGCTTTTTCTTTGAGATTTAGTGGAGATATTCCGAGTATTTTTTATCATGGTATGATGATTTCTGCTATTATTTTGCTTGTTTTAAAACTTTTATTTTTGTTTGTTTTTAGAATTTATAAAGTAGCTTGGAGATTTTTTTCTCTCAATGAAGCAAGAAAAATTTTTATTGCTTTGTTTTTAGCTGAGTTTTGTTTTTTTCTTATTTTTTATTTTTTTAGTGATTTTTTTAATCCTTTTCCAAGAAGTGCTATTGTGATAGATTTTGTTCTTTCTTATATGTTTATAGGTACTTTAAGAATTAGCAAAAGAATGCTTGTGGATTTTAAACCTTCTAAAATGAAAGAAGAAGAAACTCCTTGTATTGTAGTAGGGGCAACTTCTAAGGCTTTGCATTTGTTAAAAGGCGCAAAAGAAGGTTCTTTAGGGCTTTTTCCTGTGGGTGTAGTTGATGCGAGGAAAGAGCTTATAGGGACTTATTGTGATAAATTTATTGTAGAAGAAAAAGAAAAAATAAAATCTTATGTAGAGCAAGGGGTAAAAACTGCCATTATTGCTTTAAGACTTGAACAAGAAGAGCTTAAAAAACTTTTTGAAGAACTTGTAGCTTATGGTATTTGCGATGTAAAAATATTTTCTTTTACAAGAAATGAAGCAAGAGATATCAGTATAGAAGACTTGCTTGCTAGAAAACCAAAAGATTTAGACGATAGTGCTGTGGCGGCTTTTTTAAAAGACAAGGTAGTTTTGGTAAGTGGAGCAGGTGGAACTATAGGCAGTGAACTTTGTAAGCAATGTATTAAATTTGGCGCTAAGCATCTTATCATGGTTGATCATAGTGAGTATAATCTTTATAAAATCAATGATGATTTAAATTTATATAAAGAAAAAATTACTCCTATTTTGTTAAGTATTTTAGATAAGCAAAGTTTAGATGAGGTATTAAAAACTTATAAACCTGAGCTTATTTTACATGCAGCCGCTTATAAACATGTGCCTCTTTGCGAACAAAATCCACATTCAGCAGTAATTAATAATATTTTAGGAACTAAAATTTTATGCGATAGTGCTAAAGAAAATAAAGTAGCTAAATTTGTGATGATAAGTACAGATAAAGCAGTACGACCAACAAATATTATGGGTTGCACTAAGAGAGTTTGCGAGCTTTATACTTTAAGTATGAGTGATGAAAATTTTGAAGTTGCTTGTGTGCGTTTTGGTAATGTTTTAGGTTCTAGTGGTAGTGTGATACCGAAATTTAAAGCACAAATTGCCAATAATGAGCCTTTAACTTTAACACACCCTGATATAGTGCGTTATTTTATGCTTGTGGCTGAGGCAGTGCAACTTGTTTTACAAGCTGGAGCTATCGCAAAAGGGGGAGAACTTTTTGTTTTGGATATGGGTAAGCCTGTAAAAATCATAGATTTAGCTAAAAAAATGCTTTTACTTTCTAATCGCAATGATTTAGAAATTAAAATCACAGGCTTAAGAAAAGGTGAGAAGCTTTATGAAGAGCTTTTGATTGATGAAAATGATGCTAAAACACAATATGAGAGTATTTTTGTAGCAAAGAATGAGAAGGTTGATCTTGATTGGCTTAATAAAGAGATAGAAAATTTACAAATATGTGAAGATATTTCAGAGGCTTTATTAAAGATTGTGCCTGAATTTAAACACAATAAAGAAGGTGTATAATGTATATAAAAGATATACAAAGATTTGAAGATAATCGCTATCGTGCTAGAGCTTATATGAGTTATATTTTAACAAGAAATTTACCTAATAAACTTCCTGATATTCACCTTGAAACGATTAAAACAGCTTTGGATAAAATAGCTCATGAAGTTGTTGTTTTTGATGCTTTGTATATTTTAGATATTTCAGGCATGCAAATAGAAAATGCGATTTCCTTAAATAAGGCTCATGAAATAGGGCAGGGTGAGGATAGAAGTACTCGTTCTTATTTTTATAGAGCTGTAAAATTAAGACGATGCGTTTTAAGCGATCCTTATCCTTCGGTTTTAAACAACGAACTTTGCGTGACAGCTTCTATGCCAATTTACGATGATAAAAATAACTTGCTTTTTGTTGTTTGTATCGATATCAAGCTTGAAGATATTTTAAGGATTATTCAAGCAGGAAAATTTGAGTTTATTTTTACTCAATTTAGTCGTTTGGTATATTTTTGTTTCGCACTGGTTTTATTTGTGATTACTTGCTTTTTATTTCAAAAAGGTTTTTTTAGTCTTTTTGATAATCAAGCTATAGGTATAGAACATATGTTTGAAAGTACTATTGCTATAACTTTAGCTTTAGCTATTTTCGATTTGGCAAAAACTTTGATCGAACAAGAAGTATTAGGAAAAACAAAAAAAGAAGAAGGCGGAATTCAAAAAACTATGGTGAGATTTTTAGGTTCTATTATCATTGCTTTGGCTATAGAAGCTTTGATGTTGGTATTTAAACTTGCTATTGGTGATTTTTCTCAGATGATTTATGCGATTTATCTTATCGGTGGAGTGAGCTTGCTTCTTTTAGGTTTAAGTGTATATTTATTTACGGTTAAGTATAAAAATAATAATATTTGAGTAAAATTTTAAATAAAAGATGATATAATGCTATTTTTTAAAATTTTTTAGCTTGATTAATAAGGCTAAAAAGGGTAAAATAAAACTATAAAAACTTTGAAAGGACGAAATTGTGAAATTGTTAGTTGTTGATGACAGTTCTACTATGAGAAGGATTATTAAAAATACCCTAACAAGACTTGGACACGATGATGTTTTAGAAGCTGAGCATGGCGTTGAAGCTTGGGATTTATTAACTAAAAATGAAGATGTAAAAGTTTTAATTACAGATTGGAATATGCCAGAAATGAATGGCTTGGAGTTGGTAAAAAAAGTAAGAGCAGAGAAAAAATATGAAGATATGCCCATTATCATGGTTACAACTGAGGGCGGAAAAGCTGAAGTGATTACTGCTTTAAAAGCTGGCGTAAATAACTATATTGTAAAACCTTTTACTCCACAAGTTTTAAAAGAAAAGCTTGAAGATGTTTTAGGAATAGGAAGTGGAGAAGGTGCAGCTGAGTAAAGGCTGATTTTTAAAATTCTAAATGCAAAAAAAATATTACGAATTGTTCTTTATCGTAGAAGAGCAGTATAAAAATTTATTTCTTGATTTTGCTTTTGATTTAGGTATAGAAGCTATAGAAGAGAAAGATAATGGTGTTTATATTAGATCCCATGAAAGTTTAGAAGATCTTTCATGGGCACTTGAAATATTTGCTCAAAAACTTACAACTACTTTCAATTTAAACCATAAAATTATTTCTAATTTAAGTCTTGTAGAGAAAGAAAACAAGGACTGGATACAAGAATATAAAAACGGCATAAAACCTATTTTGGTGGATAATGTTTATATCCATACCACTTGGCAAGAAGAAAAAAAGAATTATATAAATATAAAGATTAATCCAGCCTTAGCCTTTGGCTCAGGACATCATGAAAGCACATATTCTTGTGTAAAATTTTTACAAAAATTTTCTAAAAGTAAATTAAGAGCCTTAGATCTTGGTTGCGGTAGTGGAATTTTAGGTATTATCATGGCAAAGTTTGGTTGTAATGTTGAAATTTGTGATACTGATGAGTTGGCTATCGATAGTTCTTTGGAAAATGCAAGATTAAATGATGTCGATTTTCATAAGACTTGGTGTGGATCTATAGATAAAGCAAATGGTTTATATAACCTAATTGTTGCAAATATCATTGCAGATGTGATTTTAATTTTAGAAAAAGATATTAAAAACCATTTAGAAGATAATGCTATACTTATTTTGTCAGGAATTTTAGATAAATATTCAACAAGAATTAAAGAAAAATTTCAAGATTTAGAACTCATTGATGAAATGCAAATCAATGAGTGGTGTAGTTTTGTATATAAAAACAATAAAAAGGATAAGTAATGAATAATAATACCCCAAATAATAAGGGTAATCCGCAGGGTAATAATTTTTTTAACAAAAATCCCATTTTTATTTTTGCGATTTTTGCAATTGTAATGATAATTATTTTTAAGGGATTTTTTGATGGCAATGGTTCTTTTGGTGGGGCATTGAATGGTAATGAAGTAAATAAAAATGTCCCTTATTCTGAGTTAAAAAAGCTTATTGAAAATGGACAAATCAATCAAGTTAGTATAGGACAAACAACAATCAAAGC
The DNA here is from genome assembly GCF_001762835.1 of Campylobacter sp. BCW_6466. NCBI lineage: Bacteria > Pseudomonadati > Campylobacterota > Epsilonproteobacteria > Campylobacterales > Campylobacteraceae > Campylobacter > Campylobacter sp. BCW_6466. Next base: position 162,669 of record NZ_MJXO01000031.1, on the reverse strand, counting down.
AATTTCAAGCTCTCACAATACTGTTTATACAGCAAAAAAAGTTAACGATCCTGAGCTTGTGAGTTTACTAGATAGTAAAAATATCGCTTATGGTGCGTATTCTGAAACAAATTGGTTTACGGATATACTTTTTTCATGGGTTTTGCCAGTATTTATTTTCTTTGGTATTTGGATGTTTTTGGCAAGTCGTATGCAAAAAAATATGGGAAGTTCTATATTGGGCATAGGAAGCTCTAAGAAGCTTGTAAATTCAGAAAAACCTAAAGTAAAATTTAGCGATGTGGCTGGTGTTGAAGAAGCTAAAGAAGAAGTAAAAGAAATTGTAGATTTTTTAAAGTATCCTGAAAGATATATTAAATTGGGAGCGAAAATTCCAAAAGGGCTTTTGCTTGTTGGGCCTCCAGGTACAGGAAAAACCTTGCTTGCAAAAGCAGTTGCAGGTGAAGCTGATGTGCCGTTTTTTAGTGTTTCAGGCTCGTCTTTTATAGAAATGTTTGTGGGTGTAGGTGCTTCTCGTGTGAGAGATTTGTTTGAAAATGCAAAAAAAGAAGCTCCTGCTATTGTTTTCATAGATGAAATAGATGCTATTGGTAAAAGTCGTGCGGCAAGTGGCATGATGGGTGGAAACGATGAAAGAGAACAAACTTTAAATCAGCTTTTGGCTGAAATGGATGGCTTTGGGACAGAAAGTTCCCCAGTCATTGTTTTAGCAGCAACAAATCGCCCAGAAGTTTTAGATGCAGCACTTTTAAGACCAGGAAGGTTTGATAGACAAGTTTTGGTTGATAAACCTGATTTTAAAGGTAGGTGTGATATTTTAAAAGTGCACATGAAAGATGTAAAAATCTCCCCAAAAGTTAAGGTAGAAGACATAGCACGCTTAACCGCAGGGCTTGCAGGAGCTGATCTTGCAAATATTATTAATGAAGCGGCACTTTTAGCGGGTAGGGATTCTAAAAAATATGTAGAACAAAATGATTTAGTTGAAGCTGTTGAAAGAGCTATAGCAGGACTTGAGAAGAAATCACGTCGTATTAATGAAAAAGAAAAGAAAATTGTTACTTATCATGAATGTGGTCATGCTTTAATCGCTGAAACTACCAAAGGTGCAAAACGTGTAAGTAAGGTTTCTGTGATTCCGCGTGGTCTTGCGGCTTTAGGTTATACTTTAAATACTCCTGAGGAAAATAAATTTTTAATGCAAAAACATGAACTTATCGCTGAAGTAGATGTACTTTTGGGTGGTCGTGCAGCTGAAGAAGTGTTTATAGGTGAAATTTCAACGGGTGCAAGTAATGATTTAGAAAGAGCAACCGATATCATAAAAGCTATGATTTCTATGTATGGTATGAGTGAAATTGCAGGACTTATGGTGCTTGAAAAACAAAGAAATACTTTCTTAAGTGGTGGACAAACCATAAAAGATTATTCTGAAAAGATGGCAGAATCTTTAGATGATTATGTAAAGAAAACCTTAGATGAACGCTATAAAGATGTTAAAGATACTTTAAATACTTATAAAGGAGCGATTGAGACTATGGTAGCAGCCCTTTATGAAGAAGAGACTATCGAAGGCGCTAAAGTGCGTGAGATTATTAAAGAGTTTGAGGAACAAAATAGTCTACCAACTCGTTTGCAAGAGCTCGAAGAAGTTAAAATTGAAGTTAAAGTAGAAGAATGAAAGATTTTATTGCAAAAGATGGATATTTAAGTCTTATTATTTTAAGCTTGATTTTTATTTTTGTGTGGATTTTTTATTCTTTTTCCATCCTACTATTAGCATTAATTGTAATTTGTATTTTTCTTTTTAGAGCACCCAAAAGAGAACTTGCTTGTAGTGATGAAAAAGCTATTTTTGCACCTATAGATGGTAGGGTTGCTAAAATAGAAAATATTCATCATAAAGATTTAGGTGAATGTGTTGAAATTACTATTAAAAATGCTCTTTATGATGCTGGGAATTTTAATACACCTTTTGCAATGTCTATAATAGATATTCGTTTACGACACGGGCTTTTTTTGTGCAGTGAGTTAAAATCTGCAAAAATGATGAATGAAAGAGCTTTTATTTTGGCAAAAGTTAAAGAGAATAAAACGATAGCTTTGCGAATTTATGCAGGTTCTTTTGATAGAAAATTAAAGCTCGATAATATTTCTCATGATTTAAAAGCAGGAGATAGAATGGGTTTTTTAATTAATGGCTCTATAAGTTTACTTTTACCAAAAGATACTAGAATTCATATAGGCTTAAATGATGAAATTAAAGCAGGTTCATTGTTAGGCTATTTTGCGTAAGGAAAAATAATGAATAACAGACCGCAATTAATTTATATTTTACCCAATCTTTTTACAGCTGCTTCAGCTTTTTTAGGGGTTATTTCTATTATAGCTTCAATACATGGAAATTATTATACAGCTTTGATTTATATTATTTTATCTTTGATTTGCGATGGGCTTGATGGCCGTGTTGCAAGACTTACAAATTCTACTTCAAAATTTGGAGTAGAATTTGATTCTTTAGCCGATCTAGTAGCTTTTGGAGTTGCTCCAGCGGTTCTTTTTTATATGGCTATAGGTTATGATTTTGGAAAACTTGGATCTTTGATTACGGCTTTTTTTGTGGTTTTTGGAGCCATTCGTTTGGCGAGATTTAATGTTACTACAGGCACTTATGAACCTTCTGTTTTTATAGGTCTTCCTATACCTACTGCAGCAGTTGTGAGTGCTATATGGACTTATGCGTTTATCAGTTATGATTTTTTAAAGCCTTATGGTGTAGTTTTTTTGGTGCTTCAAGCAATTTTAGGGCTTTTAATGGTAAGTAATATACGCTATCCCAGCTTTAAAAAGCTTGATTTTAATCGTTCTAGTGTTTTAAAAGTTTTGATTATTTTAATTATAATATTTTCATTTTTATATCTTTACCCCCTTGAAAGTTTAGTAATTTTAGCAAGCTTGTATGTGCTTTATGGAATTATTCGGGTTTTATATACCATTATTGTTTCAAAATTTAAGATAAGAAATCAAGAGTAAAATTTTTCAATGACTTCGCATTCTTCTTGAGTAAAACCAGCTTTGATTCTTGCCTGAATGTTAAGTTTTTTTCCTGCAAGAGAGAATTGTTTAAATGTTTTGCAAAGTTCGATAAAATCATACTTGTTTTGATTTGAAAATTTCCACCAAGTATCTCCTTTTTTAACGTGTTTTATTTCATCATTAAGTATAATTTCAAGATATTCCATTAAAAGATTTTTAATGGAGTGATTGGAGCTTTCAAGTTTTTGAACAACAAAGGGGTTGGCATCAAGCCCTTTAGCTTCTAAACCTCTATGAACTACTCCCATTCTAAAGCTTAAAGAGTCTTTTGTAGCTTCTAGAGCAGATTCTAAATTATCATGCACTGGAAAATCTCCATATTTGTAACCAAGTTCTTCAAGTACTGAATTTAAAAGTTTGAAATGTTTAATTTCCTCATCTGCTACCTCCAGCCAATCGTAATAAAATTGCAAAGGTAGATTTTTAAAGCGATAACTAGCATCTAAAGCTAGGTTAATTGCATTAAATTCTATATGAGCGACTGAATGAATTATTTTAGCAAGCGCATGAGTTGAATTGACAAATTTAGGTCTTCTTATACGCGTAGGATGAAGTAAGGTAATTTGTTGTGATGTATTTTTTTTGAAAATGCTTTGATTCTCGTGATTAAAAATAAATTTGTGGCTTTTAAAGTCTTCATAAAAATTTTGAAAAGAGTGAAATTTTATATTTGTATTTTTTTCATATAAAATATTTTGAAGCTCTTGAAAAAATTCTTTTTGCATTTAAAACTTTCTTGAAAATTATAAAAATTTATCATTTAAAATTGAAATTTTAATTATATAATATAAAAATTATTTTACAAGGGTAGATCATGAAAGAATTAAATGAAGAAGAAAAAAAAGTAATTTTAAATAAAGGAACAGAAGCTCCTTTTAGTGGGAAATATAATGATTTTTATGAAAAAGGAATTTATCAATGCAAGCAATGTGGAGCTTCGCTTTATAAATCCGAAGATAAATTTAAATCAGGTTGTGGATGGCCTAGCTTTGATGATGAAATAAGAGGGGCTATTAAAAGAATTCCTGATAAAGATGGGATTAGAACCGAGATTGTGTGTGCAAACTGCAATGGACATTTAGGTCATGTTTTTGAAGGAGAAGGGTTTTCTGCTAAAAATGTAAGACATTGTGTAAATTCTATTTCTTTGAAATTTGTAAAAACTAAGGATTGATAATGTTTTCTAGTATGGGTTCTGAGCTTTATTTGATATTTTTTGCTGCAATTACTTTACTTGCCATCTTAAATCCTTTTGGTAATTTAACTCAATTTTTGGCTATGAGTGATGGATTACCTATAATGCTTCGGAAAAAACTTTTTAGAACTATTCTCTATACAGCTTTTACTATAGTTTTGGTATTTTTATTATCAGGACCTTTATTTATGAACTATATTTTTAGAGTTTCATTAGATGATTTAAGGGTTTCTGGTGGTTTGGTTCTTATTGTAATGGCTATTAAAAATTTACTTTTTTCAACAAAAATTGTAACTAAGGATTTTAGTTCTTATCAGGATATGGATGATAAGGAAATTTTAAGACAGAGTTTAATACCTATGGCATTTCCTATGCTTGTTGGACCTGGAACTTTAGCTAGTATTGTCGTTATAGCCGAAGATGGTGGGCTTGATGTTGCTCTTGGCGGAGTAATGATAGCTTTTATATTTATGTTTGTACTTTTTCATTTTGCAGCTACTATAGAAAAAATAGTTGGAAAATTGATTTTACATGTTTTTTCTCGCATAGCACAAGTGTTTATTGCTGCTATGGGATTTAAGATGATTATTGTAGGTTTAAAGGATATATTTAACTTATAAATTAATATAATTTTAAGTAAATAATACTATATAAATATGATATAATTTTAAAATAATTTATTATTAAAAAGGTGAGTTTTATGTTTGGTGCTAAGAAAAATAATACTGAAATAATTGAACAACTTGAAAAAAAGTGTAATGGTTTAGGAGATATTTTAAGATCTATTGGGAATACCATGGCGGTAATTGAATTTACCACCGATGGCGTTATTTTAGAGGCAAATCAAAATTTTTTAACAACTATGAAATACTCCCTTTCAGAGATCAAGGGCAAGCATCATAGTATGTTTTGTTTGCCTGAAGTTGTTAATTCTTCAGCATATAGTGATTTTTGGAAAGATTTAAGAGATGGAAAAGCTAGAAGTGGTCTTTTTAGACGTATAGCTAAGGGAGGGATAGATGTTTATTTAGAAGCAAATTATCTTCCAATTAGTGATAATAATGGTCATGTTTATAAAATTATTAAATTTGCCAATGATATAACTCAAAGACATTATGAAATGCTTGATCTTAGAAATACTATTGCTGCTGCTAATCGTTCTATGGCTATTATTGAATTTAAACCTGATGGGACTATTATTACGGCTAATGAAAATTTTTTAAGAACTATGGATTTTAATATTGATGAGATTAAAGGAAAGCATCATAGTATGTTCTGTGATTCTAATTATAGACACTCTAAGGACTATGTTCAATTTTGGGAAGATTTAAGAGAGGGCAAATTTCAATCAGGTAAATATATAAGATACGGAAGAAATAATAAAAAAGTATACCTTGAAGCAAGTTATAATCCGGTTAAAAATGATGATGGGAAAATTTACAAGGTTATTAAATTTGCTACAGATATAAGCGAACAAGTTAAAAAAGATCAAGAAAAACTTCGCCTCATAAGCGAACTTGCAGAAAAAAATGATAATCTTACTCAAGATGGAGATCGTGTAATTGAAAACACTGTTTCAAATGTTCAGAATATTGCTGATATGATGTCTCAAAGTTCAAATCTTGTTTCTTCATTAAATCAACAATCAGATGAAATTAAATCTATTATTCAGACTATTAGTGATATTGCTGATCAGACTAATCTGCTTGCTTTAAATGCTGCTATTGAGGCAGCGCGTGCTGGTGAACATGGTAGAGGTTTTGCTGTTGTTGCTGATGAAGTAAGAAATTTAGCCGAAAGAACAGGGCATTCAGTTAATGAAATTACCACTACGATTAATTCTATTCGTAATGTTACATCACAAGTGGTTGAGAGTATTAAAAGCGGTTTAGAGGATGTTAATCAGAGTGTTGAACTTGCAAAAGAAGCAAGAGAATGTATGGAGAAAATTCGTGAAAGCTCTGCTGAAGTTGCTAAAGCAATGTCATAAGCGTGATTTTCACGCTTATTTTTTAAGTAATTAAATCTTTAAAATTTTTAAAACCACTTTCTTGATTGCATTTTTCTTTTAAAATATTTAAAAATTCTTTCCTAGAAATATTATGAGCACCCATAAATTCTAAATGTTGGTTATAAACTTGACAATCTATGATAAAATCATAAGGTTTTAATAAATCACAAAGTTTAATCATGGCAACTTTAGATGCATTTTTTTTAATGCTTACCATGCTTTCACCAAAGAAAACCTTGCCTAAAATTAAACCATAAATTCCACCTATAAGTTCATTATTTTCATAAAGTTCAAGGCTATGCGCATAGCCTTGGGTAAATAACTTATAATAAGTGGTAATAAATTCATCATCTATCCAGCTTTGAGAGCGTGTATCGCGACATAATGTAATTAATTTTAAAAAATCATAATCAAGTTTAATTTGATAGAGATTAATAAATTTTTTCATATTTTTTTGGATGTGAATTTGATTTGGAATTAAAATGCATCTAGGATCTGGACACCACCAAGTTACAGGTTTACTTGTCCATGGGAATAGACCAAAAGTATAAGCTTTTACAATAAAATCAGCTTCTAAATTTTGACTTAAAAATACAGGAGCATTTTTAGGTGCATTGAGTAATTTAGAATATAAATTCGAGCTTTCCATTTTTACCAAGTTTGATTTTAGCTATACCGCCTTTTTTAAGCTTTCCGAATAAAATTTCATCACTGATTTTTTCTCCTATTTCCTCAGAAATTATGCGTTTTAAAAGCCTTACTCCAAATTCTTTATTATAGGCTTTTTTAGCTAAATAAATTTTGGCTTTATCGTCCGCTGATAATTTTACATTGTTTAAATTTTTAGAAATTTCATCAAGTTCTTTTTCGATAATTTTAACAAGTATAGCATCGTTTAAATCATTAAAATGCAAAATTTTATCAATGCGATTAATAAATTCTGGAGCAAAAAAATCTTTGATAGCACGATTACTTTTTTCTTCATTTTTACTTAAAAAACCAAGCTCATTGCTTTCTTTAAGTCCTAGATTGGATGTCATAATAATGATTGTATTTTTAAAATCTACTTTAAGACCGCTATTGTCGGTGAGTTCAGCATTGTCAAAAATCTGTAAAAAGGTATTACTTAAATCAGGATGAGCCTTTTCTATTTCGTCAAAAAGAACAAGACTGAAAGGATTTTTGCGAATAGCATTGCTTAAAAGTCCACCCTCTTCAAAACCTATATATCCAGCTGGAGATCCTATTAGTTTACTTATAGTATGTTTTTCTGCATATTCACTCATATCAAAGCGTTCTAAATTTAAACCTAAAAATTCAGCTAAAGTTTTGCAAAGTTCTGTTTTTCCAACTCCACTTGATCCAGTAAACAAAAACACTCCGCGTGGTGTATTGGAATTTTTAAATCCTGCGAAACTTTGCTTAAGTGATGAAACAAGGCTATCTATAACTTCATCTTGGCCAAAAATTTTTGCTTTTAAATTTGCTTTTAAATTCATTAAAGCTTTATTTTGATCGAATTCAAACATTTTGTGATGGTGGGTCATTTTTGCTAAAACATTTTCTAAATCTTTTAAATTGGCATTTTTTTTAGCTTTTGGATTTAAAGCAAAAGAAGCACCAAGTTCATCGACCAGATCTATAGCACAATCAGGTAAAAATTTATCATTAAAAAATTTTTTACCCCAAATTACAGCATATTGAAGAATTTCATCGTTTAATTTTATATGATGAAATTCTTCATATTTGTTTTTTAATCCTTTCAGAATTTGCAAGCTTTCTTCTTGGCTTGGTTCATCTACATTTATTTTAGCAAAACGGCGACTTAGGGGTTTATTTTTATCAAAAGTATTTTTATATTCCATAAAAGTTGTTGCACCTATGCATTTTAAAGTTCCATTACTTAGAGCCGGTTTTAAAAGATTGGAAAAATCAGTATGAGATTCTCCTGTACTTCCAGCTCCTACTATAGTGTGAATTTCATCAATAAATAAAATAGCATTGGGTATTTTCTCAAGTTCATTTAAAATTTCTTTAATTCTTTTCTCAAAATCTCCACGGTATTTTGTTCCCGCAAGTATACTAGCCATATCAAGACTAAAAATTTTTGCATTTTGTAAGTTTTTAGGCACCTTTTTTTCCGCAATAGCCAATGCTAATCCTTCTACAATGGCCGTTTTGCCAACTCCTGCCTCTCCTACTAAAATAGGATTATTTTTTTTGCGACGTGAAAGAATTTGCATCATTCTTTCAAGTTCAAATTTTCTTCCTATTAAAGGATCAATCTTGCCATTTTGAGCTAAAAGTGTTAAATCACTTGTGTGGTTGCTTAAATTTTGTATATTTTCATGATTTTGAAGTTCTTGAATTTTGTTAAGATTTATGTTGTGTTTTTTTAAGAGATAGCTAGAATAACTTCTTGAATCCTGTATGAGCTTTTCTAAAAAATCTATAATTTTAATTTCATTATTTTTATTTTTAAGTGAAAGTAAGATTTCATCTAAAACAACAGATATTGTAGGTTCTATTTCTTGTTTAATAATTTGATTGTTTTGAGAAATGTAATTTTTTAATTCAGTTTCTAGAAGTTCAAGATCTCCATCTGAAAATTCTTCAAATATATCCTTAAAATCAGTGCTTAGTTTTAGTAATGCAAACAGTACATGCTCACAGGTAACAAATTCATGGTGGTTTATTAAGCTTAGATTTTTGGCATTATCAAGATATTTTTGTAAATTTTCTTGGTATTTCATTCTTCTTCCACCTTTGCTTGTAGTGGAAAATTAGCAAGTTTAGCCGCATCTATAACTTTTTTTTGTTTTGAAAGAGCTATTTCTTGAGTGTAAATGCCACAAATTCCAGAACCATTGTGATGAATTTCTAACATTGTTTGACTTGCTTTTTCAAGGTTTTGATGAAAAATATTCATCAAAATTTCTATGACAAAATCCATGGTTGTTACATCATCATTTAAGAGTATAACTTTATACATTTTTGGTTCACTAAGTTTTATTTGCTCTAGAGTTTGGGTTTTTGGCATTATTTTCCTTTGTAGATTTTATTTAAATCTTCTTGCATGAGTTCTGTTGGAATTTTGCCAAGATAAAAATTTGTTGGAGTATTATTATTCCAGTAATCGCTTATTTTTTGATAAATTCCATTTTTTAAAACAACTTTAAAAGGAAGTTGCTCCATATTTTGATAGTCTATATCTTTTAAAATTTGAGCAATAATACGATCGTTAGAGCTGCCATTGCTTAGAAAATAGTAAGCACCATAATCATCTGCGAATTTTTTAACTGTTTCATCGCTAACATCTTCAAAATGTGTAAGTCCTATAATGATAAATTTGCTAGAATTATTTTTCCAAAGTTTGCTAAGATCTAAAGCTTCTTCTTTGCATGGGGTGCAAAAAGTGCCAAAAAAATCAAACATTAGAACTTTTCCTTCCTCTCCTTCTACCACAAAACCTTTATCTGTTCTTATTAAAGTTTTGCTTCCACCATTTACACTATTTAATACTATTTTATCTCCTTTGTGATACTCTTCAAACATAAAATCATTTTGAATTTCTTCTTCTTTGGAGCAAGCATTAAGAAAAAATGCTAAACTTATTAAAAATAGGGTTAAAATTTTTTTCATTTAATTTCCTTTATTTATAATTTTTCATAGCAGCTCTAGCTTCTAAATCGGCTTGCTTTTTCTTTAAAGTTTCACGCTTGTCGTGCAAATTTTTCCCTTTAGCTAAAGCAAGAGTGGCTTTTACTTTATTTTTTGTGTTAAAATAAAGATCTAATGCAACGATAGTATATCCTTCTATACTTACTTTACCTAATAATTTATCAATTTGCTTTCTATGCATTAAAAGCTTTCTAGCATCTCTTTCTTCGTGTTTATAGAAAGAATGTGTAGTATGAAGCAATGAAATATGAGAATTAAGTAAAAAAATCTCATTTTTTATAATGCGAACAAAAGAGTCTTTAAGATTTGCTCTTCCTGCTCTTAAAGCTACAACTTCACTTCCCTTAAGGACAATTCCGGCTTCAAAGCGTTCTATGATGCTATAATCAAATAAAGCTTTTTTATTTCTCGCAATAATTTTCATCGATCAACCTTAAAAACACTACTACCGCTACCGCTTAGAAAAAAATCTTCTTGTAAGTAAGACTTCATTTTAGGATATAAAGTTGCACAAGGAGTAAATAAATCATTTAATTCTTTGTTTTTAAAGTTTTGTAACAACTCTTTTGTGCTGAGTTTTTTGTAGATTTGCGCTTGATTATTGTTTTTTTGAAAGTCAAATATTCCTCTATCAAATTCATCATAAACAGCTTTAGTTTGGCAAGATATTTGTGGAAAAGTCCATTTTAAATTAGGTATGTCATCTTCAAATTCTTTTATAATTTCACCACAGCCACTTACATTAGCAGAGTGAAAGCCACTTAAAAAAAAGGCAATATCACTTCCTAGTTGTATGCTTAAATTTATAAGTTCTTGTAGGTTTAATTTTAAATTTAGGGTTTCATTCATTAGTAGTAAAAAACTCGCACAATCGCTACTTCCACCACCAAGCCCAGCACATACTGGGATATTTTTTGTGAGTTTTAGGCTTTTTTTGCTAAATAATTCTTTTAATTCGTTATTATATCTTTTAGAAAGTAGCAAATAAGCCTTTTGAATAATATTATTTTCGCATTTAAAATTACTAATGATTTCAAATTCTTTTTTAGAGTCTGATTCTTTATCAACAAGCTCAAGCTCATCAAAAAGATCTTTTAAAAGTATAAATCGTGATTCTAAAAGATGATATTTTCTTGAGTCAAAACCGGTAAGTTTTAAAAAAATATTTGCTTTAGCGTAAGCTTTCATTTGATTAGTTTTTTGCTTAAGTCATCAAGTTTAATATCATTCTGAACAACAGAATGCAAATTTTCATCCTTTACTTGTTGAACAAGTTCTTTTCTAAGTATCATAAGAGATTTTGGAGCTTCTATGCCTATTTTGGCATATCCTTTCCCTGTTTGAACGACTTTGATTTCTATACCTTCTCCGATAATTATACTTTCATTTTCTTTTCTTGATAATATTAACATTTTTCAACCTTATTCAGAAGATATTTTACTGTATTTTCTTTAATATTAATTACGCTAAAATATTTTTCTGTTTCAATATAATAATCTCCTTCATCATGAAATTCTAATTCTTCGACAAAAATTTTAGCACCATTTTCGAGTTTACTTAAATTCTTGATAAAATTTGGCTTTAGGTTAATGTATTTTAACACATTTAAGCTTTTCTCATTATTATAAACAAATTTACCTTCTTTAATGCGCTCTAAAGAGCTTAAAGTCGCATTAATACCTAGTTTTCTAGCAAAAAGTTCGCAATAAGATCTTATATAAGCACCTTCACTGACTGTGATTTCAATATTTAAAAAAGGATGATTATAGCTTAAGATCTTGCAATCAAATACTTCCATTTGACAAGGTTTTAAATTTACTTCTATACCTTTTTTTGCAAGTTCATAGGCGCGAGTTCCATTGATTCTTTTGGCGCTAAATTGCGGTGGTGTATAGGAGATAATTCCTTGCATTTGATCAACGATTTGTTGTAAATTTGCAAGATCAAATTCTTTTATATTTTTAATTTCTTTTATATTTTGATCATCAAGACTTAAGGAGTAAACTCCAAGCCATAAAGTAGCTTTATAGGTTTTTGGAGTTTTTTTTAAAAAACGGAAAAGTTTTGTGTATTGTCCAAATGCAACGATTAAAATCCCTTTGGCGAAAGGATCAAGAGTGCCAGAATATCCTGCTTTTTTATTTTTATATTTTTTCTTTAAAGTGCTTAAAAAGGCATTAGAGCTCAAACCCCTTGGTTTAAAGGCTGCAAAGATCTTGTTCATACTGCTTTTTCCACAAAGCTTGCCATGATTACACGCATTATACCACCAAAATTAATATTAAGCTTTTCCTCTTTTCCGCTTTTATTAACTTCAACAACCCTACCAATGCCAAAAATTTTATGTTTAACTAGATCTCCTTTACAAAAGCTAGTTTTTTGTATATTTTGATTTTTTGATTTTTCATTGATTAATTTACTTTCTTCTAAGAAGCGACTAGGATTGATATTTGCTCTTGAACCATGATAAAAACGAGAATTTGCAACACTTATTGTGAGAAATTTTTTGGCGCGAGTGATGGCAACATAAGCAAGACGGCGTTCTTCTTCGAGATTTTCTTCGCTATTTAAAGGAAAAAATCCTTCATCAAAGCCTATTATAAAAACATAATCAAATTCCAAACCTTTGCTAGCATGAATACTCATCAAGCAAACACATTCTTCATCTAAATTATCTTGATCACTTAATAAAGAAATTTCACTAAGTAGATCTTCTAAAGAAGCTTCGGGATCTTCTTTGAGTTTTTCTCTTAGATTAGCATAAAACTCATCAAGATTTCTGATTCTTTCATCTCCATCATCTTGCTCTGAAAAATAATCTTTGATTTTAAATAATTCTTCTATATTATCAAAAACCTTTTTTGCATTATCGTAGCTTTTTAGAGTGTGAATATTTTGTATAAAAATATTTGCTTCATTTTGTGCTTTTTTTGTTGTTAAAATTCCTACACCGCCATCGCTTTCACATAAGGCATCAAAAAGTGAAATTTGACGTTTTTTTGCATATTCTTCTAAATTTTTTAGGGCTTTTTCTCCTATGGATCTTTTAGGGCGATTAATAATACGCCTAAATGACAAATCATCGTTTGGATTTAAGATAAGTCTAAGATACGAGATTAAATCTTTTATTTCTAATCTTTCATAAAAACGCATACCGCTAAGCAGTTTATAAGAAATTTTTTCCTTCATAAATGCTTCTTCTATTGCTCTTGATAGTGCATTAACTCGAAATAAAACGGCGATCTCTTTAGCTTCTACTCCAGAATTTAGCAATTTTTTCACTTCTTGAGCGATATATAAACCTTCATCTTTTTCGTTTTCGTTTTTTAATATTTTAATATTTTCCCCAGTATCTTTAGTGCAGATTAAAGTTTTTCCAAGTCGTTGCTCATTGTGAGATATGAGATTATTTGCTGCTTGTAAAATAGTCCCTACTGAACGATAGTTTTGTTCAAGTTTTACAAGTTTAACATTTTTAAAATCGTTTTGAAAATTTAAAATATTTTCAATTTTTGCTCCACGCCAACTATAAATACTTTGATCATCATCACCAACAACTGTGATATTTTCATGCATACAACATAGATTTTTTAGAATTTTATATTGCAAGGTATTAGTATCTTGATACTCATCAACTGTAATGTAATTATAAAGTAAGCTTTGTTCTTTGGCAAAATTTATATCATTTTCCAAAATGAGATTGCTTAGCAATAAAAGATCATCAAAATCTACAAAATTTTGCTTTAATAAGTATTCTTCATAAGCACGGTAATAGTTGGCAAATTTGTATTCATTTTGATATTTTTCAAAATTATGTTCTTTTAGTAAATTTAAATCTTCAAAGACATTGCTTACTCTTTTGCCTTCATTTTTACAATAAGATATGTATTTGATAATATCATAGACATTATCTTTGTTTTTATCATGGATTAAATCTTTAATTATTTTTTTTGTATCATCTGTATCGATAACAATAAAACTATTTTTACGCTCCAATCTTTCAAAGTGTAGTTTTAAAAATAAAAGTCCAAATTTGTGAAAGGTGCAAAGCAAAGGATTGTGATTACCTTGTAGAAAATTTAATGCTCTATGACGCATAACACTAGCTGCTTTATTCGTAAAAGTAAGAGTAAGAGTGTTATGCGAGGGGATGCCTACTTCACCGATAAGATAAGCAAGACGAGTGGTGATAGTTTTGGTTTTTCCACTACCTGCACCTGCTAGGATAAGCATAGCTCCATCAATGTGGCTTACCGCTTGTTTTTGGCTATCATTTAAATCTTCAAATAGATTCATTTTTTGAAAATATCTTTATTTTTTGGATTATTTAAAAATATATTTTTAGATTTTTGTAAATTTTTACTATTTTCACGTTTATAAAGGCTAAAATTAACAAATAAAATGCTATTTTCTATTTGAATTTGCGTGATAGCTCCTAAATCAACCTTTACAAAACTATCAAAATCATCATTACCAAAACCTGCGTGAAATTGAATGAAATCTTTATTTAGCTGTATGGATTCAAAGGTGTATCCTCCAAGGGCAAAAAGAGCATAAGGATTTTGTTTAACATCAAGCTCTTTGGGAAGTTCAGGGTTGAAATCTATGAAATTTGTATTTGCAACTATAGAAAATTCTATATTTTCTTCTATAAGGTGTGAAATAACTTCATAACAATGCTTTTGCATGGTATGGATAAAATTTTTATTTTTTAAGATTGTTTCTAGCATGATTGTAACTCCATAAATTCATTGATGAGTTTTTGAATTTCTTTTATGCCTATTTCCCAAAAATTTTCATCTTCTATATCAAATCCAAACATTCCTACTAGTTCTTTTGGACTCACACTTCCACCTAAAGAAAGCATTTTGATATAAAGTTCTTTAAAATTTTCACATTTTTTGCTTTTGTAAAGTCCATAAAGAGCTAAAACTAAAAGTTGGGCATAAGCATAAGCATAGCAGTAAAAAGGAGAATGGATAAAATGAGGAATATAACTCCACCAAGAAGCATAATTTTTTGTAAGTTTTACGCTATCTTGAAACATTTTTTGAGATTCTTCCATCCAAATTTTATTGATTTCTTCGGTGCTTAATTCATTTTCTTGAGCATGTAAGCGTCTTTCAAAACAAGTAAAATTAATTTGTCTATAAAAAGTTGCAAAAATATCTTCGATTTTATTTGCATATAAAGATAGGAGTTCTTCTTTTTTTAACTTATCTTTAATAAAATCAAATACGAGCATTTCGGCAAAAACTGAAGCTGTTTCTGCGGTGGTTAAAGGTGTGTTTTGATTTAAGTAGCTTACATTGTAAGAAAGTTTTTGATGGATAGTGTGTCCTAATTCATGTGCAAGTGTAAAAAGATCACGCCTTTTATCGGTGTAGTTTAATAAAACAAAAGGATGCGCATCAGAAGTTGCAGAATGTGAAAAAGCACCCCCTTGTTTATTTTCTTGTGGATAAACATCAATCCAGCCTTGATTAAAAGCATTTTTTGCTATATCATAAAATTGCGGAGAAAAAGCTTGAAATGCCTCTAAAACAATATTTTTACTTGTTTTAAAATCAAAACTTGCTTCTTTTCCTATGGGTGCATATCTATCATAGTCTTTAAGCTCATCATAGCCCAAAATTTGTTTTTTTCTTTTGTAAAATTGCGATACTAAGTTAAAATGTTTTTGCGCACTTGCTATCAAGGAATCAACGCTTTTTTGCGAAATTTGATTGCTGATATGTCTTGAAATTTCAGCATTTTCATAACCTCTTAATAAGCTTATATTTTTTCTTTCTGTTTTTATCATATTGATAATAAAACTTAAAAGTCTGCTATTTTTTTGCAAAACTTTACTGAATTTTTTAGCAGCTTTTTTGCGTATTTTTCTATCTTCGTCATACATTTTGCTTAGAATTTCTTCTTCGCTAAGTTTTTTACCTTCAAAAGGGATTTTTAAAGCACTCATACTTTCATCAAAAAGCCTACTAAAAGCATTTGCACCTGTATTTGAAAGATAGAGCATAATGCGTTCTTCGTTTTTGCTAAGATTATAGCGTTTGTTTTGCAATAAATTAGAAAGATAAAAATCATAATCTTTACAAAAAGTTGTAAATTCTTGACTTTTTTCAGGAACTAACTCACAAAATTCAAGCTCGAAAAAGAGTAAATTTTCTTCTATTTTTTTGCATTCTTCTTCGTATTGTGCGTAAAAAGAACCATTTTGAGTGTTTTTAGCAAAAAGCAAATAAGCATAAGTCATGATTTTGCCAAGAGCTTGATTTAAATTTTCATAATCTTTTAAAGCTTGTAAAAACTCATTAGCATTTAATGTATAGAGTTTATTTTCATAGTCTTTTTTAAAATTTAAACTTTGTTGGATTTGATCTTGTGTAAAATTTTGCAACGCTTCTTTATTGTGAAATAAAGCACTTAAATCCCATTCTAACATTTTTTATCCTTCATTTTCTAATATGAGTTTTTTAAGAACAGCCATTCTAATGGCCACTCCATTTTTAACTTGTTTTAAAACTAAAGTTCTTTCATCACTCATCATTTCATCGCTTATGTCAATATTGCGATTTACAGGGCCTGGATGTAGTAAAATAAGCTTTTTATCTTTTACCAAGCTTTTTTGAATACAAAAATCATTTGCATAGTCTTTAAGTGAAGCATAAACGGTTTTATTATGTCTTTCTGTTTGTGTTCTAAGACTCATGATAATATCTGAATTTGCTATGATATTCTCATCAAGCTTATAATGTTTTTTAAGATGGGTATTAGGCATAAAATGTGGTGGAGCTACTAGGGTAATATCAAGATTAAATCTGCTTAAAAGTTCTATATTGGACGCTGCAACGCGGGAATTTTTGATATCACCTACGATGCAAATTTTCTTACCTTCGACATCGCCTTGAAAATGATTATAAATAGTGAATAAATCTAGCAAAGCTTGGGTAGGATGGGCGTGTTTTCCATCTCCTCCATTAACAACTGGACAATGCATATGCTTTGCCAATATCAAAGGAACTCCTGAGTTTGCGTGTCTTATAACAATAGCATTAGGACTCATGGCATCTAAATTAGCAGCAGTATCATAAAGAGTTTCTCCTTTGCTAGAGCTTGATCTTGAAACATCAAGGCGTAAAACCTTAGCACCTAATCTTCTTGCAGCGCTTTCAAAAGATGAAAGGGTGCGTGTAGAGTTTTCAAAAAAAATTGTCGTGATACTTTTTCCTTTAAGAAAAGTTCTAGGTTTTTCATCTAAGAAATCACTTGCTTCTTTAAAAAGCTCCATAATTTCGACTTTATTAAAATCCTTTGTAGTGATGAGATGACGCATGCTTTTACCTTATTTGATATTATAATTTAATTCATTTTTAGAACAAATTGCTGTAAAAAGAACATCTGTAGAACTATTTAAAGCAGTTTCAACACTATCTTGAATAACCCCTATAATAAAACCTATGGCAACTACCTTCATAGCAATATCATAGTCTATATTAAATAAAGAACAAGCCAAAGGTATAAGCAGTAAGGATCCACCCGCAACTCCGCTAGCCCCGCAAGCTGCAAAGGTGGCAATAATGCTTAATAAAAGGGCTTGCAAAAGACTGATTTCTATACCAACGGTATTGGCTGTAGTAAGACTTAAAATAGCTATAGTAACTGCCGCTCCTGCCATGTTGATAGTAGCTCCTAAAGGTATAGAAATGCCATAAAATTCTTTATCTATGCCAAGTTTGGCGCAAAGTGCCATATTAACAGGGATATTTGCCGCTGAAC
Organism: Campylobacter sp. BCW_6466; assembly: GCF_001762835.1. Classification (NCBI taxonomy): domain Bacteria; kingdom Pseudomonadati; phylum Campylobacterota; class Epsilonproteobacteria; order Campylobacterales; family Campylobacteraceae; genus Campylobacter; species Campylobacter sp. BCW_6466. The sequence goes on along the minus strand of NZ_MJXO01000031.1, from coordinate 144,907 downwards.
TTCTTGTGAAAAAAGCAAAAAATGCACTGTGTCTTAAGCAGATAAAAATCAAAGGAAAAGGATTTTTTCTTGTATAAAAAAAAACTATTAAGGCATTGATAACAAAAGTAACAAAAAGCATAGTAGCTACAAGTAAAAATAAAAGTTTTATATAGCTTAGTAAGCCTTGTGCTCCTGTTTGTGCTACAGAATTAGCCACAAGTCCAAAAATTCCAAAAGGAGCAAGTTTTACTACAAATTTAACAATTTTCAAAACCCCTTCATTGATATCTATAAAAACTTGTTTTACTTCGTTAGAGCAGTGTTTTAATGCTATGCCTCCAGCTATTGCCCAGGTTAAAATTCCTAAATAATTCCCACTTGAAAGAGCATTTATAGGATTATCGACAATTTTAAATAAAAGATCTTTAAAAATCTCACTCATGTGGGTTGGAGATGAGTTTGTAGCGGTTTGAATTCCATCTAAAACAAGCTTTACAGGAAAGAAAAAATTAGCAAGAACCGCACAAGCTGAAGCAAGAAAGGTGCCTACTATATATAAAATGATAATATTTTTGATCTTAGCACCACTTTGAGAAAAATCTTTAGTGCAAATTGAAGTTAAAATCAAAACAAAAACAAGCATAGGAGCGATAGCTTTTAAGGCACTTGTAAAAAGTATTCCGAGTAAATTTGCAATTTCAGATATTTCTTTAGAACTAATGCCTATAAGTATTCCTAGTACTATACCTATGCAAATTTGAACTATGAGGTTGCCTTTAGCGTAGCTTTGAATGATTTTAGAAAACATAAAAACCTTTTAAATATTTTTTATATCAGAAGTTGATTTTAGCTAATTTTTGCTTAATTTTAGAGAATTTTTAATTTATCAAGCTTTGATAAGTTTATTTGGATACAATTGTGGTTCATTTTAAATGAAAGGACTTTTTATGTATCTATTCACTTCAGAAGTCGTAAGTGCAGGTCATCCAGACAAGTGCGCTGATATAATCGCTGATACGATAGTGGATATACTCTTGAAAAATGACAAAAATTCAAGGGTGGCGAGTGAGGTTTTTGTCGCAGGAAATAAGGTTGTGATAGGAGGCGAAGTTAAGTCAAATCACAAACTTAGTAAAGCTGATTACGATAATTTAGTTAAAGATGTTTTAAAAAACATTGGTTATGATGGGGCAGGGCATTTTAACAAAGAGCAGTGTTTGCATCCTGATGAAGTTGATGTTATGGTGTTTTTAAATGAACAAAGCCCTGATATCAATCAAGGTGTTGATCAAGAAGATGGCGAAACAGGAGCAGGTGATCAAGGCATTATGTTTGGTTTTGCAAGTTGTGAGGCTGAAGAATACATGCCAGCAGCCATTAGCTATGCAAGAATGCTATGTGATAAAGTCTACGCTTATGCAAAAGCAAATCCACACGAACTTGGCGTGGATATTAAAACTCAAGTAACTATTGATTATGGCACTAAGGCGAATTTTGAAAATTGCAAACCGCAAAGTATTCATACTATAGTAGTTTCTGCGCCTTGTGTTGAAAGTATGAAAATAGAAGATTTAAGATCTTTGGTGATGAAACTTATCTTAGATAGTAATTTACCAAAAGAACTTTTTGACCCTAATAAGACTAGAATTTTAATCAATCCAACTGGTAAATATATTAATCATTCTTCTTTACATGATAGTGGTTTAACAGGAAGAAAACTTATAGTAGATAGTTTTGGAGGTTATTCTCCAATAGGTGGTGGCGCACAATCGAGCAAAGATTATACTAAAGTTGATAGAAGTGGACTTTATGCAGGTAGATGGCTAGCTAAAAATATAGTTGCAGCAGGGCTTGCTAAAAAATGTATTGTTCAACTTAGTTATGCTATAGGTGTTGCAAAACCTACTTCGGTAAGTGTGGATTGTATGGGCACAAATACCAGTGTAAATGATGATGTTTTAAGTGATTTTGTTATGCAAAACTTCTCTTTAACGCCAAATTGGATCCGTGATAAATTTCATCTGGATAAACCAAGTAAAGAAACTTTTCTTTATGCGGATGTAGCGGCTCGTGGGCAAGTAGGACAAAAGGACTATCCTTGGGAACAACTTGATGCTCTAGAACAGTTTAAAAAGCTGCTTTAAAAAATTAACAATATTATACAAGCTTAAATAAGGCTTGTATAATTATAAAGAATTAATGAAGTTGTATTAATTTTTGACTTAGAGGGATATTTTTCAATATCCCCCATAAATATAAAAGTTAGGAAGGAAGCTAAATTAATTTAGCTTTGGGGTAAAAACCCCTCTAAGTCAAAATATTATTTGACAGAATTATAATATAAAATAACTTAAATTACTTTAAAATTAAAATTTTAATATTATTTTTTATCATTAAATATTTCTTTGGATAAATTTTTTCCAATCTTTACTTAAAAGCTTTTTAGGGAGTATAACTATATTCTCTTTACCATTTGTAGCATGATAAACACTAACCCCATATTTACTTGCATAAAATTTCATTAAGAGTTGTTGGAGTTTGTATTCGCTGCTATTATTAAACCAAGCATTGTTGCTTAGAGCTATAATAATTTGTGAATTTTGATAGTTTTGTTCTTTGGTAGCTTCATAACAAATTGCATTTGTAATAATTTGATTGTCTAATTTATATTTGCTTTGTATAGGACCTTGGGAAAATTCTTCAATATTTTTAAGAAAATATTTTTTTATTAAGTCTTTAAAAAATGGAATTTCTTCACCAAAGGGAACTAAAAAATGCTTATTTAAAATATAGACATTGCCTTTTTTAAAGATATACGTGCTATTGTAAGTATGCTCTTTTTCAGTATAAAATGCTCCCGTAATAATGGTAATTTTATAAGATAATTCTTTAAGCATAAGTTCATATTTGGTATTTTTTAAATCAAAAGCAAAAGCGGTTTCAGGCAAGATTACAAGTTCTTTTTTTTCATTTATAGCTTGAAATATATCTTGAATTAGGATATCAGAATTTGATTTTAAATTTTCTTGTAAAAATTTTTGATCTTGAGAGATATTAGTATTGATGAGTTTGTAGTTTAAATTAAGAGTTTGAGCTTGTTTTTCATTATATTGAAATCCACTAAAGAATAAAACAAGAACAATTGCTATTTTATAATATCTTGATATATAACCCTCATAGATGAAATATGCTATTAAAAATATGCAAATAATACCACGATAACTTGGGTCAAAAAAACCATAAACTGTAAAAATTCCCCAATTAAGCCAATCAAATCCTAAAGGATGGATAAAACTTATGCAAAAAATTCCACAAAGTCTTAAAAAATCAAATTTTAATAAATAACATAATCTAAAAAGTAGTCCATAAATAAAACCAATGATAATTGGTATAATTGGTACTAAATAGTTTAGATTAAAATAAATTGAAGATAAACCAATCCACCAAAACCAAAGAATCCCTACAAAAAAACCTATCCAAAAATATTGTTTAGAATTTTTACTTTTTAGAAGTAAAACTAACCCGTAAATAGCTAAAAATGGGCTAATGGTTTGTGTAAAAATATTTTCAAAAAATGATAGATAAATAGAATTTGAAAGTAAAATTGCAATAAAAAAGACTTTTATTATTTTAAAAATGATAGAATTAGTGTTTAATTTTTTTGGAATAAAGGAAAAATATGGCAGAAAATTCAATTTTAACTTCATTATTACCTCTTGTAGTGTTATTTGCAATTTTTTATTTCTTGGTGATCAGACCGCAACAAAAACAAGCAAAAGCACATAAACAAATGCTTGAGTCTTTGCAAAAAGGAGATAAAATCATCACTAATGGCGGACTTATTTGTGAAGTCGTAAAACCAGAGGAGGATTTTATCAAAGTTAAGCTTAATGAAGACAATGTTACTGCAAAAATTTCAAGAGAATTTATAGCAAAGAAAATTGATGCGTAATTCTAAAATCAATTATCGCTTGATTATTTTTATAGCGGTATTTATTTTTGGAGTGGCTTTTTCACTCCCTTCTTTTTTGCAGTCAGAACGTGGTGTGAAGATTAATTTAGGGCTTGATTTGCAAGGTGGGCTTTATATGCTCTTAGGTGTAGATAATGAAGAAGCTGTAAAATCTAAAATAAAATCAATTGCATCTTCATTGAGTTATTCTTTTAATAAAGAAAATATTTTAAATGACGGCTTAAATACCCATGATGATATTTTAGAATTTACTTTGCTTGATAATGCGGATATTGCAAAAGTTGAAAATTTGCTTAAAGAAATAAAAGGAATTAATATACAAAGTGAAAATATGCACTATAAAATTTCTTTTACCTCAGAAGAAGTAAAAAATATAGAAAATTTTGCACTTTTGCAAGCAGTTGAAACCATAAGAAATAGGCTTGATCAATTTGGTTTAGCAGAGCCAACAGTTGCTAAACAAGGTAATGATAAGATTTTGGTTGAACTTGCAGGGATTAAAACCAAAGAAGATGAACTAAGAGCAAAAGAACGCATCACAAAAGCAGCACATTTACAACTTATGGAAGTTGATGATTCTAAAATGGGTCAAGCTTCCACAATGAGCGACGCTGAGGCTGCGAGTTATGGACTGATTTTAGTGCCTGATTCTAGAAATCCAAATTTAAAATATACCTTAAAAAGTATACCTATTTTAGATGGATCTATGCTTACTGATGCTAGAGTAGGGATTAGTGATAAGAGTAATTATCCTGTGATTAATTTTACTTTAAATGCCGAGGGTTCTAAAAAATTTGCTGATTATACAGGAGCAAATGTTGGAAAGCGTCTTGCTATTGTACTTGATAATAAAGTATATTCTGCTCCATCTATCAATGAACGCATAGGCGGAGGTAGTGGGCAAATCAGTGGAGCTTTTACTCAAGAAGAAGCACGCGATGTGGCGGTAGCTTTAAGAAGTGGAGCTTTGCTTGCGCCTGTAAAATTACTTGAACAAAGAAGCATAGGACCATCTTTAGGTGCTGATAGTATTAAAATGAGTATGATAGCCTTAATCGGTGCATCGGTTTTTATTGTAGTATTTATGATGATGTATTACGGTGTGGCAGGAATTTTTGCAAATATTGCAATGCTAGTTAATGTTTTGGTAGTAGTTGCTGTTATGGCTATGTTTGGAGCAACTTTAACTTTACCAGGGATGGCAGGACTTGTTTTAACTGTGGGTATGGCAGTAGATGCAAATGTGATTATCAATGAGCGTATACGAGAACTCTTGCGAGATGGAGTAAATATAAGAGTTAGTATAGAACAAGGTTATAAAAATGCTATGAGTGCGATTATAGATTCAAATATCACTTCTTTAGTTACTTCGGTAGCACTTTATGCCTATGGAACAGGAGCAGTTAAAGGTTTTGCTGTGACTTTGGGAATTGGTATCGTTGTTTCTATGATTACAGCTATTTTAGGAACTCACGGAATGTTTGATTATTTTATGCAACGCATAGAAAAAAATAATAATACAAGATTTTGGTTTGGCTATAGGAGAAGATAATGCAGTTTTTTAGCGAAAAGAAAATTTATGATTTTATGAGAATGCGTTTTGCTGCTATTTCCCTTTCTTTTATTTTGTTTTTTGGTTCTATTTATTTACTTTGGGATAGGGGTTTACAATATGGCATTGATTTTAGCGGAGGAACTTTAGTTCAGCTTAAATATGAAAATGCAGCTCCTATAACGCAAATTCGAGAAATTTTAGAAAATCAAGGAACTTTTCAAAATTTATCTGTAACTGAGTTTGGAAGCAATGAAGAAGTAACTATACGCTTTTTAGGAAGTAATGATAATGTAAGCAATGATATAGGCGAGCATATAAGCACTCTTTTAAAGGATACGGGAAAATTTGAGGTGCGTCGTGCTGATGTGGTAGGACCAAAAGTAGGTGATGAACTTAGAAATAAAGGACTTATGGCTATAGCTGTATCTTTGATAGCAATTTTAATTTATATAGCGTTGCGTTTTGAGTGGCGTTTTGCTCTTGCGGCTATAATCAGTGAAATTCATGATGTTGTGATTACTTTAGGAGCAATTTCTTTATTTAAAATTGATGTCAATTTAGATACTTTGGCTGCTGTTTTAACTGTGCTTGGATACTCTTTGAATGATACAATTATTATTTTTGATAGAATCAGAGAAGGTATTAAAACAAGTAAAAAAACCGAACTTGCACCTATTATTAATGAAAGTGTTTCAGCAACTTTATCAAGAACGGTTTTAACTTCAGGGTTGACTTTAGCAACCGTTGTGATACTTTATTTCTTTGGCGGGGAAATGATACAAGGATTTTCTTTGGCTTTAATTGTAGGTATTATAGCGGGAACTTTAAGCTCTATCTTTGTTGCAAGTCCGACATTATTATGGTTTAAATTTAGTGTGCTTGAGTTTAGAAATAAAGAAATTGAAAAAGCAAAAAGAAAACAAGATAAAGAACGCAATCGTGCAATGTATGAAAAAGGAACTGTGTAAGGAGAATTTATGGCTTATGAAGCAAGTTTAATAGAAAAAAAATGGCAAAAAATTTGGGATGAAAATGAATATTTTGAGCCAAAAGATGACTTAAATTTGCCTAAAAAATATATTTTATCGATGTTTCCTTATCCTAGTGGACGCATTCATATGGGGCATGTAAGAAATTATACTATAGGTGATGCTTTGGCAAGATATTATCGCAAGATAGGTTTTAATGTTTTACATCCTATAGGTTTTGATAGTTTTGGCATGCCTGCTGAAAATGCAGCTATTAAACATAAAATTCATCCTAAGTCATGGACTTATGAAAATATAGCTTATATGAAAAAAGAACTTTTTTCTTTAGGTTTTTCTTTTTCTAAAAAAAGAATGCTTGCTACTTCAGATCCACTTTATACAAAATTTGAGCAAGAATTTTTTATTAAGATGTTTGAAAAAGGTTTGATTTACACTAAAGAAGCAAATGTAAATTGGTGTGAACAAGATCAAACGGTTTTGGCTAATGAGCAAGTTGAAGACGGAAAATGTTGGCGTTGTGGTCATGAAGTGGTGCAGAAAAAAATGCCAGGTTATTATGTAAAAATCACTGCTTATGCTGAGGAACTTTTAAAAGATTTAGAAGAATTAAAAGATAAATGGCCTAATCAAGTTTTAACTATGCAAGAAAATTGGATTGGTAAAAGCGAAGGTTTGGAATTTTCTTTAAATTTAGACGAAGAAAGCAAGCAAAAAACCAAAGAAAGTTCTTTAGAAGTTTTTACTACAAGAGCAGATACAATTTATGGAGTTTCGTATATCGCTTTAGCTCCAGAACATAAAATTGTTCAAAATTTGCTTTCGCAAAATTTATTAAATCAAGATGTATTAAATAAAATCAAAACTATTCAAAATCAAAGCCCAAGAGAAAGACAAAGTTCTGAAAAAGAAGGTTATTTTCTAGGAATTTATGCCATTCATCCTTTAAGCGGAGAAAAAATTCCTTTGTGGGTGGCTAATTTTGTCTTGGCTGATTATGGTAGTGGAGCGGTTATGGCTGTTCCAGCTCATGATGAAAGAGATTTTGAATTTGCAACAAAATATAATCTTGCCATCAAACAAGTTATTCAAACTCAAGAAAATTTACCTTATACGCAAAAATCAGGAAAATTAATTAATAGCCAAGAGTTTGATAATCTTGATTGTAATGAGGCAAGATTAAAAATCATTTCTCAGTTTGAAGCTAAAAATATAGGAAAAAGGGTTGTAAATTTTAAAATTCGTGATTGGGGTGTTTCACGCCAAAGATATTGGGGTGCGCCTATTCCTATGATTAAATGTCAAATTTGTGGTATAGTGCCTCAAAAACTAGAAAATTTACCTATTATCTTACCTGAAGATGTGCAAATTACAGGTGAGGGTAATCCACTTGATAAACATCCAACTTGGAAAAATTGTATTTGTCCTAAATGTGGCAAAGAGGCTCAAAAAGAAAGTGATACTTTAGATACTTTTTTTGAAAGTTCTTGGTATTTTGCACGTTTTGCAAGTGATGAGAGAACTTGGCAGGAAAAAGCTTTAGATGAAAAAAGTGTAAAGTATTGGATGAGTGTGGATCAATATATAGGTGGTATTGAACATGCAATCTTGCATTTACTTTATGCGAGATTTTTCCAAAAAGCTTTAAGAGACTTGGGTTATTTAACACAAAATGAACCTTTTGATAGACTTTTAACTCAGGGTATGGTGTTAAAAGATGGTGCTAAAATGTCAAAATCAAAAGGCAATGTTGTAGATCCTGATGAGATTATAGAAAAATACGGTGCTGATACCGCAAGACTTTTTATACTTTTTGCTGCGCCTCCGGCTAAAGAGCTTGAATGGAATGATGATGCGGTTGAAGGGGCTTATAGATTTATTTGCAAACTCTATGATAGGGCGCAAAATGTTAAAAAAGGTGAGCTTGTAGAATTAAAACAAGAAAATTTAAATAAAGAAGAAAAATATGCAAGATTAAAGGTATATGAAGCTTTGAAAAAATCTTTTGAAGTTTATCATCAAAGTTTTGCTTTCAATACTTTAATTGCAGCTTGCATGGAAGCTTTAAATGCTTTAGCGCTTTGCAAAAATGAAGCTTTGGAGCAAGAGGCTTTTTATATTATTTTAAATATTTTAGAGCCTATTATTCCTCATGTTTGTTTTGAGCTTAGCGAGGAGCTTTTTAAATGTAAAAATTTCAAAAAATTAGAACTTAAAGAAGAGGTTTTTGTAAAAGATACTTTAAATTTAGCTGTAAGTATTAATGGTAAAAAAAGGGCTGAATTTGAAATTTCAAGTAGTGCGAGTAAAGAAGAAATTTTAGCTTTTGCAAAAGAAAATACTGCTAAATGGCTTGAAGGTAAGAGTATAGTTAAAGAAATTTATGTGGAAGGAAAGCTAGTTAATCTAGTGATTAAATGAAAAAGATTTTAATTTTTTGTATAGGTTTATTTTTAGGTGCTTGTGGATATGTTCCTACATCAAAAATCGCTAATAATATTTTCGATGAGAAGGTTTATGTTAATGTTGAATTAAGTCAACAAGACCCAAAAAATAGTATCTATGTTGCCGATACTTTAAAAGAAATGGTAATTTCAAAATTAGGGCGTAAACTTGCTTTAAAACACGAGGCAGATGATGTAATCAATGTTAAAATGAATAATTTAGAATTTATTCCTTTAGCTTATGATAAAAATGGCTATGTCATTAGTTATAAAGCTAAATTAAATTTAGATTTTAATGTTGTCTTTAAAGATGGTTCAAGTCAGGCTTTTAGTACAAGTGGAAGTTATAATTTTGAAATTTCTCCAAATAGTATTATTAGTGATTCTGCAAGGTATGAGGCTATTCGAGCAGCTTCAAGCGAGGCATTTGATGAGTTTATTTCCGTAATTGCTATTAAAGGGCAAAAACGTGATTCCAAATACTAATGAAATAGCAAAGCAAACTTTAATTGCATTAAAAGAAAGAAAACTAAAACCAACTCCTGAAAATTATACGGAAATTTTTGAAGAACTATCTTTAAAATATGGTATCACAAGCTCAAATAAAGCTAAACTTGACAAATACAAAACCTTACTTTTACCGATTTATCAACAAGAATTAAATTCTAAAACTATAAGAAGTTTAGAAGAACTAATTAGTTTTTTAATTTCTGTTTTAAATAGACAAAGCGGAAAACAATTTAGTGAATTTTTTGATTTTTTATATACCATATCTAAAACTTTGCAAATAAGTAAGGATAAAAAGATAAGAGATTTGGCTAAGGTGACTTCGATTAGAATTTCTAAAACTATGGATAGTGAAAGTATTTACTTGCTTACCAAAAAATGGAAAGAGCTTGAAAGAAATTATGATGAAAATAATTTAGAAGAACAAGCTCGTAAATATGGCATTAGTAAATATGATGATTATGATAGCGTGATTAAAAAACTCTTAGTTAAACTTGAAGAGCGTAGTTATGAGCACTTTAGTGAATTATTTTGCTTGGGTTTGAATCCTTCATTGGTGGAAGATTTAAAAATTCAAGGTTTTATACAAAATTTAACACAAAAACCTTTTATAATAGGCGAAGAAAATTTTAAGAACGAATTAATGGAATTTATCAATCATCGCATAATGGTTGATAATATGTATGTCCAAAAAAATTTAAATTTTTTTAATGATAATCTAAAAAAAATCTATGAATTGCTTGTTTTGCTTAATAAATCGAATGAACAAAACATGGATTTTATTAATACCTTAAAACCAGATGAAAATGGGGAAGTAAAACTTAGTTTTGAGGATTTAAAACTAAAATTTAAACAACTTGGAGAAAAAATTACATCTTTAAATAATCAAATTGAATTCACGCAAAGTTTGGAGGAGAGAGAGGCTTGGAGTGTTCTTAAAGAGCTTGATAAAATGGATGAAAATTTTAATAAGTATAAAGTTAATTATTCTTTAGCTTTATTTTCTATAGTAAATTACCGTTTCATTATGGAAAAATATGGTATGGGAAGTTTGAATGAAATTTTTGTTCGATTTAAAAAAATTTTAAAAGATTCTTGTAGCGAATTTGATGAACTGTGGATGATAGATGAAAAGAGTTATTTGATTGTTTCGCCAGGAAAAAGTAAAGATGAAATTACACAGCTTGTAAATACAAATCTTAAAACTATAGAAAATTTTAGATTTATTTATAAGCAAGATATTATAACTCCTAAAATTCAAGTGGCTTATCTTGATAAGCAAAGTAAGCCAAGTATTAATATTTTAGACGAGTTAATAAAGCAAATTACAGCGGTTAATGAGCAATATAATGAAAGTTGAGAATTTTTTAGCCCAAAAAAGTATAAATTACGATAAAATTGACCGTTTTTTGATGTTTAGAATGTATGAAAAATATAAGAAATGTTTTAAAAATATTCCTATAATCCAACTTATAGGCACAAACGGTAAAGGTAGCACGGGCAGATATTTAACTCAACTTTTAGAAAATTTAAATTATAAAATAGGGCATTATACTAGCCCGCACATTTTCAGTTTTAATGAAAGATTTTATCTTGATGGTAAGATTGCAAATGATGAAGAATTAGATCAAGCGCATATAAGACTTGAAGAAATTTTTAAACAAGACTTGCAAAAATTAAGTTATTTCGAATATGCTACTTTTTTAGCTATGATTTTATTTCAAAAATGCGATTTCATTGTTTTAGAAGCAGGGGTGGGTGGAGAATATGATGCTACTTCTGTTTTTGAAAGAAGAATGAATATTTTTACAAGAATTGGATTTGACCATGTTCAAATTTTGGGTAATTCTTTAGAAGATATTGCAAGAACCAAGCTTAAAATTATGGCACCTATAGCACTTATAAGTGATGAGCAAGAGCAAAATGTTTTAAACTTAGCAAAAAAAATTGCTTTTTTAAAAAAAGCTGATTTGCAAGTTTCTTCCTTAAATCCTTTTTTGAAAGAAAATTTTGAGATTTATTGTAAAAAGTTTGTTTTACCTTGTTTTTTAAAGCATAATTTAAAGCTTGCATTAAAGGCTTGTGAAATTTTAACTTCGCAAGAAAAAACCTTAGAAGCTTTAAAAAAGTTACAAGAGTTAAATTTACAAGGAAGATGCCAAGAAATTTCTCCAAATTTTTTTGTTGATGTGGGTCATAATCCCATGGCTGCTAAGGCTATGCTTGATAAATTTCAAGGAGAAAAAATAAATCTTATTTATAATGCTTATTTGGATAAGGATATTTTTCAAATTTTAAATGCATTAAAGCCTATTATTGATACAATACAAATATATAAATATAAAAGTGCAGAACGAAAGCTGGCTGATGATGAAATTTATAGTATTGCATCAAAGCTAGGCATACAATGTAAAGAATTTGTAAAATTAGAAGAAAATAAAAAAAATCTAGTTTTTGGCTCTTTTATGCTGGTAGAAAATTTTTTAAAGGAGTGGTGTGGTAAAAAATAAATTCACTATTACCATTACAGATATTAACGGTTCAAGACATTTTTATTTAAATCAAATAATCAAAAAAATAGTTTTTTATACTATTGCTTTTATTGTTTTATTTTTAGTTTTTAGTGGTTTTTATATCAAATATCTCGATAGCAAACTTAGTGATATCAGTGAAAAGCGTGAGGAGCTTTTGAAAAAAAGCAAAGAATTGGAATTATCTAATTCGCAAATGCAAAAAAGCATAGAAGAAAAAACTCAGCAGTATGCAGCTATAGAAGATAAAATAGCTTCTTTTGAAGAGGCTTTGGGCTTAGAAGCAGAAAATAATCTTACAATTAGTGCAAGACTTGATAATCTTCAGCTTACCAATGAGCAGCAGCTTGGAATTTTGGGGCAAATTCCTAATGGATGGCCTATTGAAAATAAAGGCATTACAGGAAATTTTGGCTGGAGAGAGCATCCGCTTTTAAAAAGAAGGGAATTTCATCCTGGTATTGATTTAAGAGCAGAAATTGGTACTCCTATTTATGCACCAGCAAGTGGAGTAGTGGAATTTTCAGGTTATAGTGATAATGGCTATGGCTATAATGTAATTTTATTGCATAATTTTGGTTTTAAAACAGTATTTGCTCATATGATGCGCAAAGAAGTAGTCAAAGCAGGTCAATTTGTTAGCAAGGGGCAGTTGATAGGTTATAGTGGCAATACAGGTCTTTCTACGGGACCGCATTTGCACTATGAGGTAAGGTTTATTAATAAAACTTTAGAACCTTTGTATTTTTTAAATTTGCAAAGAAAAAATATGAATGATTTTTTTAATCAAGAAAGGAGAGTTCCATGGCAATCTTTAATAAAGGCGGTATCAGCCCAACATCCAGTCCTAGCTCAGAAACAACAGTAATTTCTTCAGGTGCGAGAATTGAGGGTAAATTTTATTTTGCTTCTATGCTTCATGTCGATGGAGAGTTAAGTGGTATTATTCATTCTGAAAGCATTGTAGTTATCGGAAAAAATGGAAATTTAAAAGGTGAATTACAAGCAGATAAAATTGTAGTAAATGGGTATTTTGAAGGGCAACTTGAGGCCAATAGTTTAGAAATTTTAGCGGGCGGAGTTGTTAATGGCGATATTTCAACGCAAAAAATTTCTATAGAAAATGGCGGTCGCTTTAATGGAACTAGTAAAATTAAAGAAGATACTATCAAACTTATTGAAAATAACAACGAAGAATAATGCAAGCTTCATTTTATGAATACCTACAAAATCCAAAAATTTGTGAACTTTTGCTTTGTAAAGATGAAAAACAAGCAGATTTGCTCGCTCAAGTTTCACGATTTAAGGGTTTAAAAACCTTTGTTTTACCTGATTTTAGAGCGCAGTTTGGAGATGATTTAAGGGCTTTTTCCAAAGAACTTTTTAATCTTTGCAAGATTTTAAATGCTTATCATAAAGAAGAAGAAAAAAAAATCCTTATTTCTCCTTTAAATACTGTTTTAAAAAAACTTCCTTCAAAAAAACATTTGCAAAATTATTATATCGATAAAAAACAAAATTTTGATTTGAAATGTTTTGAAGATGAAATTTCAAGATTGGGATACGAATTTGTAGATATAGTTCAGGATAAAGGTGAAATTTCAATTCGTGCGGATATTATTGATATTTTTTGTATCAATGAAGAAAATCCTATTAGAATTTTACTTTTTGGCGAAGAGATTGAAAGCATAAGATATTTTGATTTGCAAAGTCAAAAGTCTATTCCTAATGAACTAGAACATTTTGAAATTTGTCCTTTTTTAAAATATTTTGACAAAGAAAATTATGAAATTTTTAAGGACAAATTAGAAGATTTTCAAAGTGATACTTTAATACATGATATCAATTCTTTAGGGTTTTGGTGTATTGATGATTTTTTTGATTATTTAGAACTTGATTTTTTAGCTTGTGAAAAGTTTGATATTAACGAATATGAAAAAGATATAAGTTTTGTGAATGCAAAAATTTTACCTCAAGCTAAAAAATTTAAAGAATTGCAAAGTTCTTACAATAAAGATTTTTTTGAATTTCATAAAAATAAAAAAATCACACTTTTAGCTAAAAACGAAGCTTTGTTTAAAGCTTTGGAGCTTGAAGATACTCAAAATATCCATTTTGTAAAAAGTGATTTAAGACTTAATCTTATTAGTCCTGAAGAGCTAATCATTTCTTTAAATCAAAAAGAAAAACAAAAAACAAGAAAAAAAGCTAGTTTGATTATAGATGAGCTTAAAAATGGGGATTATATAGTACACGAAGATTATGGGGTAGGTAAATTTTTAGGTCTTGAGATGATAGTGATAAGCGGAGCAAAAAAAGAGTTTGTTGCTATAGAGTATCAAAATTCTGACAAGCTTTTATTACCAGTGGAAAATCTTTATTTGATTGATAAATATTTGGGCGTGAGTGGATCTATTCCAAGCTTAGATAAACTAGGTAAAACAACCTTTATTAAACTTAAAGAAAAATTAAAAACTAAACTTTTAGCCATAGCTTCTGAAATTGTTATTATGGCAGCTAAAAGATCTTTAGTGCAAGCAAAAAAAATTACAGTGGATTTAAATAGACAAGCTGATTTTATAGCTAGTGCGGGTTTTGTTTATACAAGTGATCAAGATAAAGCCTGTCATGAAATTTTGCAAGATTTTCAAAGTGGAAAAGTCATGGATAGGCTTTTAAGCGGTGATGTGGGTTTTGGAAAAACTGAAGTTGCTATGAATGCTATTTATCCAGTAGTTAAAAGTGGATTTTGCGCATTTTTATTTGCGCCTACGACTTTGCTTTCTCATCAGCATTATAAAACCTTAAAAAAGCGTTTTGATCCTTTTGATATAAAGGTTTTTAAACTGGATCGCTTTACAAGTAGTGCAGAAAAAAAACAAGTTTTACAAAATTTAAAAGAAAATAAAGCTTGTGTAGTTGTAGGAACTCATGCACTTTTAAGTGTAGAATGTGAAAATTTAGCCCTTGTTATTATTGATGAAGAGCATAAATTTGGAGTGAAGCAAAAAGAAAAGCTTAAAGAAATCACTCAAAATTCACATATTTTATCCATGTCAGCAACCCCTATACCAAGAAGCTTAAATCAAGCTTTAAGTTCTATAAAATCTTATAGTGTTTTGCAAACTCCACCAGAAGATAGAATGGATGTAAGAACTTTTGTCAAAGAAAATGATGACGCGCTTTTAAAAGAAGCTATAGCAAGAGAGTTAAGACGTGGTGGGCAAATTTTTTATATTCATAATCATATTGCAAGTATAGAGCAGTGTAAAAAACATTTATTAGAACTTTTTTCTACTTTGCGTATTTTGATTTTACATTCTAAAATCGATGCCAAGGTGCAAGAAGAAGAAATGTTAAAATTTGAAAACAAAGAATATGATTTGCTTTTAAGTACCTCTATCGTAGAAAGTGGGATTGATTTACCTAATGCAAATACTATTATAGTAGAAAAAAGCGATCGTTTTGGTATAGCTGATCTACATCAATTGCGTGGGCGTGCGGGAAGAAGTGATAAGCAAGGTTATTGTTATTTTTTAATCGAAGATAAAAATACTATCACAAAAGATGCTTTAAAGCGTCTTGTTTCCTTAGAAAGCAATTCTTTTTTGGGCGCAGGTTCTGTTTTGGCTTATCATGATCTTGAAATTCGTGGCGGTGGAAATTTATTAGGTGTGGATCAAAGTGGACATATCGAGCAAATTGGATATAGTTTATATCTTAAAATGTTAGAAGATGAACTTAATGCTTTAAGTAAAAATGAAGTGGATCAAAAAGAAAATAAACTTGATTTAAAACTCAATGTTAATGCCTTTTTAAATAGCGAGCTTATCAGTGAAGATCGCCTAAGATTAGAGCTTTATAGAAGACTTAGCAAGTGCGAGCAAGTTCATGAGGTTTATGAGATTGAAGGTGAAATTGAAGATCGCTTTGGAAAACTTGACATTTATACTAAGCAATTTTTATCTTTGATTATTATTAAAATTTTAGCTTTAAATAAATTTAAAAGTATTAGCAATTATGAGCAAAATATTCAATTTACTGCTTTAAATGATGAAAAAGAACTCATCAAAGCAAAAAGCAAAGACGATGATGATATTTTAGAGGCAATTTTAACGCATTTAAGAAAGGCTTAAAATGGATTGGAATAAAACTTATGCAGCAATTTATAGAGCAAGAAAAGACTATTTAAAGCCTATTTTTGAAATCGATCCTATCACTTTAAAAGATTTAGTAGGTATGGAAAGTCAAAAAAAAGCACTTTATGAAAATACTTTAAATTTCATTCAAAATAAGGGAGCAAATCACGCACTTTTATGGGGATCTAAGGGCACTGGAAAATCAAGCTTAATTAAAGCTACATTTAATGAATTTAAAGAACAGGGCTTAAGACTTGTCGAATTAAATAAAGAAGATTTATTTGCCTTAGCAGATATCATCGATGAAATCAGATTAGAAAATTTTAAATTCATACTTTTTTGTGATGATTTTTCTTTTGAGAAGGGAGATGATAGTTATAAATTTTTAAAACCTTTACTTGAGGGAAGCATAGAAAAAGCCCCAAATAATATAATTATTTATGCAAGTTCAAATCGTAGGCATTTATTAAGTGAAAGCATTATTGATAATCTTGATACGCAAATTGCACATACAGAACTTCATTTAAGCGAGGCTGCTGAAGAAAGATTAAGCTTGAGCGATAGATTTGGTTTGTGGTTAAGTTTTTATCAGGGAAATTTAGAAGAGTATTTAAAGATGATAGATTTTTATTTTAAAGATTATTCTTGTGATAAAGAGCTTTTGCACACTAAAGCTAAAGAATTTGCTACTCTAAGAGCAAGTAGAAGTGGTCGTACTGCAAAGCAATTTTATTTGGCTTTTAAGGAGAATTTTAAATGACTGGAGCGCAAATTTTTACCAAGCTTTTAAATTTGGATTTAAATTATCATGATTTTGATTGGCTTGAAAATCAAGGATTGAGTGAATTTGAGCTTTTAATTTCTGTGATTTTAACTCAAAATACAAATTGGAAAAATGTCTTAAAAGCTTTAGAAAATTTAAAAAAAGAAAATATTGCAAGCTTAGAACAAATCAATACTTTATCCAATTTAGAACTTGCAACTTTAATTAAGCCTAGCGGATTTTATAATACCAAAGCCAAGCGTTTAAAAGGCTTAGTAGAAAGTATCATCAACACTTATGAAAATTTAGAAAATTTTAAAACAAATGTAAGCAGAGAATGGCTTTTAAATATCAAAGGTTTGGGTTTTGAAAGTGTTGATGGTATTTTAAATTATCTTTGCAAAAGAGAGATTTTGGTTGTAGATAATTATAGTTTGCGTTTGGCTTTTCACTTAGGCTATGAGTTTGAAAATTATGAAGAATTAAGAGAATTTTTTCAAAGTGGTATAGAGAGTGAGCAAGAAAATTTGTGTAAAATTTTAGGGAGAAAATGCGAACTTTACGAACTTTATCAAATTTTTCATGCCTTGATCGTAGCTTTTGCAAAACAGAGTTTTAAAGGACAAAAATTAAGCCTTAAGGGTGAAGAATGGATCAAAATTTTAAAGGAAGATTTATGAAAGCAAAAGGAAGTGAACTTATACCTGTTTTAACTATAGCAGGGAGTGATTGTAGTGGTGGAGCAGGGATACAAGCCGATCTTAAAACCTTTAGTGCACACAATCTTTTTGGTATGAGTGTGGTTTTAAGTGTGGTAGCTGAAAATACCGCAAGGGTGATTTCTGTACACGATATACCTACTCAAAGCGTGGACGAACAAATGCTTGCCGTGTTTGAAGATATAGCGCCAAAGGCAACTAAAATTGGAATGATAGGTTCTTGTGAATTAATGAGCTGTGTAGCTAAAAATTTAAGCGAGTTTAAACCTCAAAACATAGTGATCGATCCTGTAATGTTTGCTAAAAATGGTTATGCTTTAATGCCGCAAGAAAATTGTGATTTTTTCAAACAAACCATAGTAAAATTTGCAGACATTCTTACGCCTAATATTCCTGAAGCAGAGTTTTTATGTGGTTTTAAGATCACTAATGAAGAGCAGATGATAAAAGCAGCTAAGCATTTATGTAGTTTGGGGGCTAAGGCGGTTTTACTTAAAGGCGGACATAGTGAAGAAAATGCCAATGATGTGCTTTATGATGGAAAAGAAATTTATATTTTAAAAGGCGAACGCATAGAAACTAAAAATACTCATGGTACAGGTTGTACGCTTTCTTCGGCTATTGCTAGTAATTTAGCTAAAGGCAAGGATTTATTTCACGCCGTTAGTGAAGCTAAAGAATATGTAAGAAATGCGATTTATTATTCACTCAATCTTGGAAAAGGTTGTGGTCCTACAAATCATTTTTTCAAGTTTTTAGATGAAAAATAAATTAGATCTTAGTCTTTATCTAGTTGCTACTAAGGGAAATAAAAGCGAGGAGTGTTTTTTAAATACTTTAGAAAATGCTATAAAAGGCGGAGTGAGTATCATACAACTTCGTGAAAAAGAGCTTAATGCAAGAGAATTTTATAAACTAGGTTTAAAGGTACAAAAACTTTGCAAGGCCTATAAAATACCTTTTTTGATTAACGATAGAGTGGACATAGCTTTAGCCTTAGATGCTGATGGGGTGCATTTAGGGCAGGAAGATTTAGAAGTAAAACTAGCTAGAAAGCTTTTAGGAGATGAAAAAATCATAGGCTTAAGCCTTAAAAAGCTAGAACAACTTGAGTTTATACAGGGAGCAAATTATCTAGGTTGTGGAGCTATTAAGGCAACACCTACTAAAGAAAGTTCGCTTTTAAGCCTTGAGCTTTTAAGTCAAATTTGTGATAAAAGTCCTATAGGGGTTGTAGCCATAGGAGGGGTTGATAAAGAAGCACTTGTTGAGTTAAAGGGTATAAATTTAAGCGGTGTGGCTGTGGTTAGGGCGATCATGGATGCTAAAGATGCTTTTTTGTCAGCTAAAGAGTTAAAGTGTAAAATCTATGAAAATTTATCTCTTAAATGAAACTCCTTTTGAAGGAGTGGAAAATCTTATTTTAAATGAGATTGTTTTTTATGATTTTAGTATAGATTTGAGTTTGTATGATGCTTTAATATGCACTTCAAAAAATGCTTTAAAAGCTTTGCAACATGCAAAAATCACTTTAAATTTCAAACTCAATTTATACGCTGTAGGACAAAGTACAGCTCAATACGCTAAAAATTTAGGTTTTAAAAAGATTAAAATTCCATCAAAGGCTTACGGAAAAGATCTTTTTCTTGAATTTAAAGAGGAGTTAAAAACGCAAAAATGTTTGTATTTAAGGGCTAAAAATATTGTTTCAACTTTAAATTTGGATCTTAAAAATGCAGGTGTGGATTTAGATGAAATGATTGTTTATGAAAATGTTTTTAAAAAAGGTGATAAAAAACTTACTCATCCTGCTGTTTTTATATTTACCTCTCCTTTAAGTGTAGAAAATTTTTTAAAATTTTATAGCTTAAAAGAAGAAGATAAGGTTGTAGTTATAGGACAAAGCACAGCAAAGAAGCTTTTAAATTTTAAAAATCTTTATATATGCGAAAATCAAAGTCTTTTAGAGTGTGTTAAGCTTGCTAAGACTTTGGTTTAATTTTTTAAATTCCAAAAATTTTCTTTGGGATAAATGATAATGCTTTTTGTGAGTAAAATTTCATCATTGACATTTTTATCACGATTTAAAGCAATGCTAATGTGGGCTATAATAACACCATCTTTGTTTAAATTTGCATCGGGATTAAAGTTGGAAAATTTAAAATTAACACATTGTGCAATAGGATAAAAATATTTTATTTTAATCAAAGCTTTTGCGTAATTAAAATATATATTATCTAAACATTCTTTATTTTCTTGCTTTGCTTGATATAAAAAATATTTAGAAAATTGTGTTGCATTGTGACTTAAAATTTGAGCTTGAAGGTAGTAATAACTATCTTGGATTATTTTTGGAGTGTAGCTAGATATGTTTAAGGTCAAGCTCATCCATAGACTTATTAGTAGTATTAAAAAAATTGTCCAAATTAAAACATAAGCTTTTTTCATAGTAAAATTCTTTTTTCAAGGCAATATTTTGTTTGTCTTTTTAGGCAAATTTTTAATTTATTGTTTTGCAGGTTAAATGAGCTTATGTTTTTAGAAATTAATCCTTGTTGGTTTAATTGTTCATTAAATTTTGGCTTTATTTCATATATAAGTTCTTCATTTTGCAATTTGATAACTAATTGAGCTTGCAAAGGAATAAAACTACCTGTAAAATTTGTAGATATACCATTTTCTAAGATGGATATTTTTTCAATCTTATTAATTTTATAAGCATAGCTAATATGCTCATTGTCATTATATAAATCTTTTCTATTTTGGAGTTGTGTTTTAAAATCAGAATGAGGTGAATAAAGTGTATGATTATTTTCTAAAATAAGAGCAGAATTAATAAGATAAAGTTTATTATCTTTTAGGCTAATTAACTCATCTTTTAAAAGACATTTTAATGTATTTTGTGAAAATGTAATATTAATACAATTTTGTATTAATTTTTCTATTTTAAGCAAGTTTAAATGTGCTTGAGTGATAAGATTGTTTGTATGTAAAGCAGTGAAATTTAAATGATAAAAATCCATTAAAGGTTTTGAAAGTAAGCTAGTTATAAAAGTAAAAAGTATTAGTGATATTATAAGTTCAAAAAGTGTAAAAGCTTTGCTCATTCTTTAAAATAAACGCTATAATTTTGATCTTGAAAGTATAATTTTTGAAATTGAAATATACCATCATTAACAAACTGTTCTTGTAAAACTATAGGTTTTAAGGCTGAAGTTTGAAGTATGATGGTTTTAAAATGGGCTTTTCATATAATTCTTCTTGAAGTTTATAGAGTCTTTCAAAAATATTTAAATTTTCATAGTTTTTGTAAAGTTGAGTATAGTAATAAAAAATGCCAATGAAAATTAAAGATATGATCGTTATAGCACTAATACTTTCTATAAGTATGAAAGCCTTTTTCATTTAGCGCTGCTAGCATTTATGGCTTCAAAAAAACTTCCGCGAATTCCTTTTTGTTCGAGTATTTTTATGCCTTTTATTGTAACTCCGCCAGGGGAGCAAATATTTTCTTTGATAATAGCTGGATGTTCATATTCTAGTAAAGCACTAGAGCTTTTAAATAAAGAGCGCGTAAGATTGAGACTAAGTTCTTTTGACAAACCTTCATAAACTCCAGCATTAGCAATACTTTCTGCTATAAGTGCTAAAAAAGCAGGAGCGCAGCCGCTAATCGCCATAGCTGCATTCATTTGTATTTCATTATCTAATTTATAAGCCGAGCCAAAAGTTTTTAAAATGTCTAAAATTTCATTTTCAAAATGAGAGTTTTTAAGTATATATGGTGTAGTTGAAGCCTTATATTTGGCTGCTGTATTAGGCATTATTCTAACATAATTTTGAGCTTTGATGGTTTGTAGTTTTTCAAAATCAACATTGGCTAAAACAGAGATTAAGATACGTGCTTGTCCTTTTAGCATTTGAGCAATATTTTCTAAAGCATAGGGTTTAAATGCTAAAATAACATCTTTACCTTCTATGTTAAAATCTTTGTAAAGTAAGGTTTTAAAGCCTTCTTTGGTGAGGGCTTGAAGTTTTTCTATACTTCTTCCTACTATACAAATTTCATAATCATCTTTTAATCCATAGGCTAAGGCTGTTGCCATAGCTCCATTTGCAAGTATATAGAGCATTATTTTTTAATATAATTAGCAATTTGATCAGCTTGAAAAAAGTCCGGATAATTAACTGTATCTAGTATCACTTGTACCATAGTATTATTATCAAGATTAATGACTACTGGAGCTAGAAAATTCACTGTCGATTCTTCAATGCTTTTTGCTATGGCTACTATATTAAAAATTTTCATATTAGATTCAGGTGTTAAAGAAAGAAGCTCTTGATAATAAGTTGGTATATCAAATTCATAATCAGGTCTAATCAAATAAGGATTAATTAAAACAAAAGAAAAGTCTTTACCATCAAGACTTTTAAGTCTTACAAATACTTCATCGATAGTTGAAAATTCCATATTTTTGGTTTCTTCAAAACCTAAGATAGGGCATTTAACAGCTAGGGTCATGTTTTCTCCTCAAGTTATAATGTTTAATATTTTAACATAAAATAAGCAATAATCATTCCAAAATTTTAAATTATTTAATTAATTTTATTATAATTTTAGAAGAACATAATTATAAAATCGTTAAAATATAGATTTTTGAGAATATAAATCAAGGTGAGGTATGAAAAAAGGTATTTTTTTATTGGTTTTTTTAAGTGTTTTTTTTAATGCGTGTAGTACAAAAAATGATGAAGGTTTATACAATCTTAGTGCTAGTGAGTGGTATAAGCAAATTATTAAAGATTTACAGGACAAGGATTTGGAAAAAGCCGATGATCATTATAATGGTATGGCAAGTGAGCACGTTGCCGATCCTTTATTGGAAACTACTTTAATTATTTTAGCACAAGCTCATATGGATGAAGAGGAATATAAGTTAGCTGAATTTTATTTAGATGAATATAATAAAAAATTTGGAAATTCACGCAATGCTGATTATATTCGCTATCTTAAAATTAAAGCAAAATTTGATGCATTTGCAGTGCCAAATCGTAATCAGGCTTTAATGCTTGAAAGCCAAAAAGAAATAGATACTTTTTTGAAAGATTATCCTTATACAGAATATGAACCTTTGGTTCAGACAATGCTTACAAAATTTAATTTAGCGGTTTTTTATCTTAATAGTACTATAGAAAATCTATACCAGCGCATAGGGCATGATGAAAGTGCACAAATTTATAAACAAAGACTTCAAGAAAGTGAATTTTATCAGCAAAGTATTATCAAACCTGAGCTTCCTTGGTATAGAAGTATATTTGAAAGATTTTAATAAACAAGGAAAATAAATGCAGATTGAAGAGATACAAAATTATCCAGCAAATTTACCAGTATTGGTTGAAGATGAATTATTTTTATATCCTTTTATGATAACTCCTATTTTTATTAACGATTCATCCAATATGAAAGCTTTAGATCTTGCGATTAAAAATGATAGTATGCTTTTTGTTGCGCCTTCAAGGTTGGAAAATGGAAGAAATTTTGATGAAATTTATAATTGTGGAGTGATTGGGACTATCATGCGAAAAGTTCCTTTACCTGATGGAAGGGTGAAAATACTTTTTCAAGGATATGCTAAGGGTAAAATTATAGAGCAAATTTCTAATAAACCTTTAGAAGCCAAGATAGAACTTATAAAAGAAGACTTTTTAGAAGGAACTAAAAAAGAAGCGCTTCTTGAAGTTTTAAAAGAGAAGGTAAAAAATTTGGCAAATATTAGTCATTATTTTTCTCCGGATCTTTTAAGAACAATTGAAGAAGGTTTTGATGCGTCTAGGATTTGTGATTTGATTTTAAATACTGTGCGTATTAAAAAACAAGTTGCTTATGAGTTTTTTGTTTTAACAGATCTTGAGCAAAAATTAGTAAAATTAATAGATTTAATTGCCCAAGAAATAGAAGCCAATAAAATTCAAAAAGAAATTAAAAATAAAGTACATTCTCGTATTGATAAGGTAAATAAAGAATATTTTTTAAAAGAACAATTAAGACAAATTCAAAAAGAGCTTGGTTCTGACACACAAAAAGAAGATGAGGTTAGAGAGTATCAAAAGCGTCTGGAATTAAAGAAGAAATTTATGCACGAAGATGCTTATAAAGAAATCAAAAAACAAATTGAAAAATTCGAACGCATTCATCAAGATAATTCCGAAGCATCGATGATTCAAACTTACATAGAAACAGCATTAGATATTCCTTTTGAAAAAATTTCTAAGAAAAAACTTGATATTAAAGAAGTTTCAAAACAGCTCAACCATGATCATTATGCATTAAATAAACCAAAAGAACGCATAGAAGAATATTTTGCAGTTAGGGAACTTTTAGAAAAAAGAAAAATAGCAGAAAAAGATGGTGCTAAAGTTATACTTTGTCTTTATGGACCTCCTGGCGTGGGTAAAACTTCACTGGCAAATTCTGTTTCAAAAGCTTTAAAAAGAGAGCTTATTCGCATAGCCTTAGGCGGACTTGAAGATGTTAATGAGCTACGTGGTCATCGTAGAACTTATATAGGCGCTATGCCTGGACGTATTACCCAAGGACTCATAGAGGCAAAACAAATTAATCCTGTAATTGTATTGGATGAAATTGATAAATTAAATCGCAGTTTTAGAGGCGATCCAAGTGCGGTGCTTTTAGAAATTTTAGATCCAGAGCAAAATTCTAAATTTAGGGATTATTATTTAAATTTTAATATTGATTTAAGTAAAGTCATTTTTATAGCAACAGCAAATGATATTAGCAATATTCCTGTACCTTTAAGAGATAGAATGGAATTTATAGAACTTAGCTCTTATACTCCAAGTGAAAAATTTCATATAATGAAAAAATATTTAATTCCAGATGAGCTTAAAAAACATGGCTTAAAATCCAATGAATTATCTATTGATGATGAAACTATAGAGTTAATCATTAGTGATTATACTCGTGAATCAGGAGTTAGAAATTTGCGTCGCAAAGTGGCAGAGTTGTGTCGTAAGAGTGCTAAAAAACTACTTTTAGAAAATATTAAAAAAGTCATTATTAATACAAAAAATTTGAATGAATTTTTAGATAAAAAAGTTTTTGAAATAGAAAAAAATAATGGAGAAAATCAAGTAGGTCAGGTTAATGGTTTGGCTTGGACAAGTGTAGGTGGAGATGTTTTAAAAGTAGAGGCTGTAAAAATTAAAGGTAAAGGAGAATTAACGCTCACGGGAAGTTTGGGTGATGTAATGAAAGAATCAGCTAGAATTGCTTTTAGTATGATAAAAGTTTTAATCGATGAAGGAAAAATAAAAATACCTAAAAAAATAATTATCGATCCTAAAGTTAATGTTTATGATAGTTATAATATTCATATACATGTGCCAGATGGAGCTACTCCAAAAGATGGCCCAAGTGCAGGCATTACGATAAGCACAGCTATTGCTTCTATTTTTAGTGATAGAAAGGTTAAAGCAGATGTTGCAATGACAGGTGAAATAGATTTAAAAGGAAAAGTTTTACCAATAGGTGGATTAAAAGAAAAATTAATTGCGGCTTATAAAGCAGATATAAAAATAGCTTTAATCCCAAGAAAAAATTACGAAAGGGATTTAAAAGATATTCCTAGTGAGGTTAGAGATAATATGGAAATCATTGCTGTTGATACTTTTAGTGATGTTTTAGAATATACTTTGGTTTAATTTTATTTTGAGAATAAATGTATATAAAAGCAAACTTTTTACAAGTTTGCTTTTAAAAGATTATAGTCCTTCAAAAGGATTATTGATTACTTCTTTTCTATCCACTATATAAGGGATAAGAGCTACATGTCTTGCACGTTTGATTGCAACTTCTACCATTTCTTGGTATTTTTTGCTTGTACCTGTTAAACGGCGTGGCATGATTTTAAATCTTTCAGATAAAGCATGTTTTAACATTGCTGTATCTTTATAATCAATAAATTCAACTTTTGCTTCAGTGTATTTGCAATATTTGCGAGAGTATTTTCTTTTTTCTGCCATAGTTTATCCTTTAAAATGGTAAATTAGTATCATCGCTATCATAAGCATCGATATCAATTTCTTTTAATTTTTCTTCGTGTTGTGGGTTTTGGTTTCTTTGTGGAGCAGGGTTTGCTTTTGCTTTATTAAAATTTTGATTTTCACTCATATAAGGATCATAGCTTTGATTTTCATAGTTTCCACTATAATTGTTGTTTGAAAAGCTATTATTGCCAATTCCACCTTGTTGTGGAGCATTGGAATTGCCGCCAAGCATTTCCATATTTTCAACTTGAATGCTATGTTTAGAGCGATTTTGCCCATTTTGATCACTCCATTGTTCAAATCTCAAACGTCCTTCTATGAGTACTTTTGAACCTTTTGTAAGGTATTGGTTTGCAACTTCTGCGGTGCGACCATAAAAGCTTATATCAATAAAGCAAGTTTCCTCTCTTTTTTCTCCATTTGTGGTAAATCTTCTTGTTACTGCGATAGCAGAAGCCCCAATAGCACTACCGCTTTGTGCATAACGCATTTCTATATCACGTGTAAGATTTCCAACCAAAACAACTTTGTTAAACATCTTTTTCCTTATTGAATTTCAGGAGCATCTAAAGGTTTGATTTCTTTTTTAGATTGCTTAATCCCGTGGCTTAGTTTTTCCCAAGCTGCAATTTCTTTTTTGTTTTCATATTTTACGATTAAAAATCTTATTACTTCTTCAGTGATTCTTAACACCCTTTCAAGCTCAGCGATCAAGTTTGTAGGAGCTTTGAAATAAATCACAAAATAAGTTCCTCTTTCGTATTTTTTGATTTTATACGCTAATTTTCTAGTGCCCATTGGAACAACAGTTTCAATTTCTGCACCATTTTTGGTTAGGACTTCTTTAACGAATTCCAACTTCGCATTCACTTCCTCTTCGGTAAGTGTTGGTTTTAAGATAAATAAAACCTCATAATGTTTCATCTTTTCTCCTTATGGATATTAAAGCCCATTTTCATGAGCAAGGATTTTGCATAAAGCAAGACTAAATTATATCAAAATATACTTAATTTATACTTCAATAAGTGTTGTAACTTTTTGTAATTACTGTTTATAATTTAAAGGTGAAATTTTAACCTTTTATCTTAATCCGTGATATAATTAATTTAAGTTGCGAATTGTTAAAAAAGGAGGGTGGATATGAATAGTACGAAACCTATTCGTTGGTTTACTTTTATCGTTTTAGTTATTGGCGGAGGAACTGTTTTTAAACTTTCCTCTTTAAAAGATGCCTTTTATGTACCTATGCAAGAATTTATGAATCTTAGCAATACACAAATTGGACTCGCGCTCTCAGTTTATGGCATAGTGCAAACGGTGGGAAATTTTGCATCCATTTATATAGCAGATAGATTTTCTAAAAAAATACTCATTCCTTTTTCATTGGTTTGTGTGGGTTTGGTTGGAATTTATATTTCTACTTTTCCTTCTTTTTATGGAATTTTAGTAGCTTGAGGTTTGCTTTCTTTATTTGGAGAAGTTGTGTATTGGCCTGTTTTGCTTAAAGCCATTCGCTTGCTTGGAGATTCTACTCAACAAGGAAGACTTTTTGGATTTTTAGAAGCAGGACGTGGTGTTATAGATACTATAGTTGCTTTTAGTGCTTTGGAAATTTTTTTACTTTTAGGGTCTGGCGCAGGTGGACTTAAGGCTGCTATATTATTTTATAGCGCTTGTGTGATTATAGCAGGTATTTTGGCATATTTTCTACTTGAAGATGACAAAATTAATACCCAAGATGAGCAAGGAAATGAAATCAGTAAAAACAAAGCCGCTTGGAATGGAGTTATCAAAGCGATTAAAACTCCTGAAATTTGGGTGGTATCTTTGACCATTTTTACTATTTATTCTGTGTATTGTGGTTTGACTTATTTTATTCCATTTTTAAAAGATATTTATGGTATGCCTGTGGCTTTGGTCGGTGCTTATGGTATTATCAATCAATACACTTTAAAATTAGTAGGTGGGCCAATTGGGGGATATTTAGCAGATAAAACCTTTAAATCTTCAACAAGATATTTGCGTTTTGCTTTGATTTTAGGAGCCTTGGCCATATTAATTTTTGTTTTTATGCCTCATGAGAAATTAAATATTTATTTTGGTATGAGTTTAACCTTAGGTTTTGCCGCTCTTATTTTTACTATGCGTGCGACATTTTTTGCACCTGTGGATGAGATAGAAGTACCTAGAGAAATTAGTGGAGCTGCTATGAGTATAGCTTGTATTTTTGGTTATTCTCCACAACTTTTTTGTTTTGCACTTTATGGTTTTATGATCGATCGTTTTAAAGGTTTATTAGGCTATCAAATTGTTTTTGCGTTAATGGGGATTTTTGCTATTTGTGGTGTGATTGTAACTACGATTTTACTTAAGATGATAGCTAGAAAAAAGCATTAAAAGGAGTGGTATCATGAAAATAGGTTTAGAAACTGAAAGCATGCATTTATGGTTTCAAAATGGCAGGATGGATATATTTTCTTATATCGATTTTGCTAAAAATTTGAGCTGTGAGGGTGTGATTATAAATATCATTAAAGATTTTGGTTTGGATGAAGAATGGGGATGCTTAGGAAGCGATGACGAAAATCATCTTAAAAAAATTAAAGCCAAATTGGATGAATACAATATGTATTGTGAGATTGACTCTAAGGGTTTTAATAGGGATAAATTTGAAAAAAATGCTAAAGTAGCTTCTATTTTAGGCGCTAAAATTATACGCTCTTATGTACCCTTAACCGATAAAAATAAAAAGGTTAAACATGCTAGCGATGGGGCTTATGATGATTCTAAAATTACTACTAGATTCGATAAAGAAGATTTTTTAGCTACAAAGGATGAAATAAAAGCTTTGATACCGATTTTGGAAAAATATGATTTAAAACTTGCTATAGAAAATCATGAGTATCAAACTTCAGAGGATTTGCTTGATTTGTTGAAATTGATCAATCATCCTAAAATAGGATTTTTATATGATTTTGGAAATTCTATGATGGCCTATGAAGATCCTATAAAAGCTTGCAAAGACATGGCTAAATATACTTTTAGCACGCATTGTAAAGATCATATAGTTTTCATTGAAGAGGGTGTAGAATATGTTTGTGGCGTTCCTTTAGGAGAAGGAAATTTAGACATTAAAACTTGTGTAGAAATTCTTAAAAAAGAAGGACTTGACCGTATTAATGTAGAGCAATGTTATCTTTATTGTGCGACTTTTAAAAGAGAAAAAGGAACAGGCGGGGTTAAAGAATTAGGTAAAGGGGCTTTTAAGATAGAAAAAGCTTTATTTGAAGATTTAAAAGCTATGCAGTATTATTATCCCCAAGAAGTATCTCAAGAATGCTTAGAGAGGCTTTTAAAACTTCAAAAAAAAGGTTGCGAGAAAAGTGTAGAATATTTAAAAAGTATTATTTAGATAAAATTTGGAATAAATTTTGTTTAATATTTTCAAGCATAGCAAAACGTTTTTTATACATGGAGCGTTTTTGCGAAGGGATTTCTTCTAGGTTTTTTTGCGAGTGGTGGAGCTTGTAGTATTTGTGTTTATCGATTTTTATTAATTCTCCACCATTTTCTAGCCAAATTTTTTGATAATCTACAAAATAGCCTTTTTCTTTTCCTTTTTGAGAACGGATTTGATTTTTTTCATGTACACCTAAAGTAGCTTGAAGTTTTAAAATTTCACAAAGCATCTTAGAGCATTCTATAAGTAAAGCAACAGGGCGCAAACCATGACATTTTTTAGTTAAAATTTTATTAATTTCTAAAATATTGAAATCTTTGTATTTATATCCTTGTATGCAAGAAAGTAGAAGATTATTTTCTAAAGTAAAGCAAAAATTACATTGTGAGATAGTGTATTTTTTAAATTTTAAAGAAAAAGCCCAAAAACCTTCTTCGTAAACATTATGGTTATATCCTAAAAAAAGCTCAAAATCTTCATCAAAAGAAAAAATCATTTGTTCTTCGGGAAGAAATTTAAAACAAGTAAGTCCCTTATCAACATCATAAATAAGTGTTTTAACGCGTTCATTTGCTTTAAAACTTTTATCGCAAAATCTTCTTATAGCATTGTAGCAAGCATAGGGTCTTTGAGAGAAAAAGTCTTTTAAATGTTTATTTTTTTCTTCATTAAGCGTTTTTTCTAGAAGCCTTACTTGAGGAAAATATAGAATTTTTCTTGCTTGAAAACGTAAATAGCGCCAAAAGATGATACTTTTTCTTCTATCAGTAAAATTTGGAATAGGGTAGGAAAATTTTTTATTCACCTGCAATCCTTGATATATCATTATAAGTTGCAAAGAGCATTAAGCTTAAAAGTATTGCCATGCCTGCATAACTTAAGTATTCAAAAGCACGCTGTGGAACCTTGCGTCTAAAAATTATTTCATAAATATTAAAAAGTATATGTCCTCCATCAAGCATAGGAATAGGCAAAAGATTTAAAATGCCTAAATTTATAGAAATTAAAGCAGTGATAAATAAAAGTAAAGTAAAGCTATTTTGTGCAGCCTTTGAGGTAATTTCAGTCATGGTAATAATACCACCTAAATTTTTTGCTTCAACTTCACCACTTATGAGTTTTACTATACCCTTGATGATGAGTGTAGAAGCTTGAAAACTTTCTTGTGCGGCATATTTAAAACTTTCTAAACCTTGATGTTTTACAAGAGTGCTTGTACCATTTGGACTGATTCCAAGTTGAGGTTTTTCAATAATTTGCCCAAAGTCATTATATCCTTGTCCTATTTTTGGAGTTAAAATAAATTCTAAATTTTTTCCTTCTCTATTGGTTAATATTTTCAAAGGCTCTAAACTTAAATGTTTTGAAATTTCATCAAAGCTTTGAATTTTTACACCGTTGATTTCTAAGATAGTATCATTTTTTTGAAGTCCTATGTCTTGTGCAGCAGAGTTTGGCGCTATGTTTCCTATTTGTGGAGCAAGTTTGTTTAGACCTAAATTTCCTATGATAATATAAAGAAAAAAAGCTAAAATCAGGTTGAAAAATGGTCCAGCAAAAAGAATATAAATCTTTTTTAAGGGGCTTAAAATGCTATAGCTATCTTTGTCTAGATTTTCAAAACCAGGACGCATATCATCTTGTCCTTTAAGTTTAACATATCCTCCAAGTGGTAAAGTGCTTAAGCGATAGTTTGTGCCTTTAAATTCACGTTCTATAAGACTTTTTCCAAATCCTATGCTAAAGACTTCAACTTTTACACCCAAAGATCTTGCAGCTAAAAAATGTCCTAATTCGTGAAAGAAGATTAAAAATGAGATGACTAAAACAGTTGCTAAAAATTCAATAGAATAAAATTTAATTCCTAAAATCAAAATAATAATTAAAAACAATAAAGATCTCATTTTTCTCCTTTTTTTTGAGCTTTTGTATAAGTATAGATGTATTCAAATCCAGAATAAAGAGTTAAAATCAAAGCTATGTAAAGTAGAATTTCTCCGCCTATCCACTCCATGATTAAAAATCCTATCGCAGTCATTTGAAAAGCGGTTTTAAGTTTGCCTGCAAAAGAAGCATTGACATTTAAATTTTCACTGATCATTACAACTCTAAAACCCGTGATAAAAAATTCCCTTACTAGTATAATATAAATTACCCATTCATTAGCTTTTCCTGTAAGCAAAAGCCCTAAAAAAGCTGCTAAAACAAGCATTTTATCGGCTAATGGATCTAAGATTCCGCCCAGTTTTGTAGTTTGTTTCCAAGTTCTTGCAATGTATCCATCAAAAAAATCACTCAAAGCTGCTAATGAAAAAGTTAAAGCAGCAAAATAGTTAATCCAACTTTGATGAATATTTTCAAAATGATGAATTAATAAAAAAAATAGCAAAGGCGCTAAAACCATTCTAAAAACCGCCAAGATATTGGGTAAATTCATAACAAGCCTTGTGAAATTAAATGTAAAATTATAATCAAAATTGTATAAAATTTAAGCAAAGACTTAGTAAAAATACAAAAAAGAATCAGTTTATTTTTATTTAAATTTTGCTTTTAAGCAAAATTTAAATAAATTTTACAACTTCATCAAAACTAAAACGATTTTTTTGAGGATTTTTTTCATCGTTGCAATATCCTAAAGCCACCACCAAACTTGATCTTTCTTTTTGAATATCAAGTGATAAATAAGAATCAAGCTTTTCTTTATCAAAACCACCTATAGTACAACTTGCTATATTTAAAGCATTAGCACTATAAATTATGCTAGCTAGAGCTATATGAGCTTGTTCTCTTGCATAAGATATTTTTTGTTCTTGATTTAGAGATTTTAAAAAAGGCATATAAGTATCTAAGCGTTTTTGAATTTCTGTTTCACTCATATCTCTTTTTCTAAGTTTTTCTTCAAAATAATCTAAAAAATCAAGTCTTGAAATGATGATAATTAATACAGCGCAATCTTTTACATGTTTTTGTTGGTTGCAAATTTTAGAAAGCTCTTCTTTTCTTTTCTCATCTTGCACTACTATAAATTTCCAAGGTTCCAGTCCTAAGGAACTGGGGCTTAATCTTGCTATTTCTAAAATAGAATTTAAATCCTCTTTTTTGAGTTTTTCATTTTTAAAATTTCTACAAGAATATCTTGTGCTAAAAATTTCAAGTTCTTTTTTCATTATTTTTCCTTGTAAAATTCGACGACTTCATTAAAATTTAAGCGTTGAGTAGAATATTTTGGTTCGTGGGCTTTATATCCTAAGGATAAAATTACAGCAGTTTCAAAAGGATAAGTTAAATGAAGAAAATCATCAACCTTAGTTTTTTCAAAGCCACCTATCATACAAGAATCAATACCTAAGCTCATTGCAGCTAGCGACATTTGCATCATAGCAAGATAGCATTGAAGTTGTGCGTAATGATAGAGTTCATCATCATTCATTGCATTGGTTTTATGGGTGTAAATTTCTAAAATTTTTTGAAAATTTTCTTCGCTAGAACCTGAGAAACGACGCACTTGTTTTTGTGCAAATTCATCTTTGCTTTGAAGATCTTTTCTTGCTAGAAAAATAATATTATGACTCGCACTTGCTACATTTTGTTGATTGTAACATAGGGTTGAGAGTTTAAGATTGTGTTCTTTTTGTTCTAATACTACAAATTTCCAAGGCTCAAATCCATGTGAGCTCGGGGCTAAGACTCCACTTTCTAAGATAAAATGCAAATCCTTTTCATTGATTTTTTTATCATTAAAAAGTTTACAAGCTCTGCGTTTTGAAATTAGTTCTTTAAAATTCATTTTATTCCTTACAATCAAAAATAATAATATTAATTATAAAATGCAAAGCTTAATCAAAAAATATTATAGTTTGATATTTTTCTTAAAAACAAAACCGGATTTTTCAAAACCCATTTTTTGGATATAAAATTCATGAGCTTGTGTTCTAAAAACTTGAACTTAGTTCTAATTCTTCATATCTTTGATCTTTTGCCCAAATTTGGATTTTTTAAGAAAGTTTGACATCCTTTTCCTCTTAAAGTTTCATCTACGACAAAATCACAAATATAAAGACAATGACTATGATAAAGTATATTAAAAGGTATGACTCCACAAGCTGCTTTGTAGCTTCCCTCATTTTCATGGGCAAAAAGTTTATAATGTTGAGTTTGTGTAGCAAGTTGGAATTTGTCTAAAAAACCTTTCAAAGATAGGTTATTTCTTAATTGTTTTATCAAGGGATAAATTTTTTCCAAGCTTTCTTTTAGCTTAATTTCTTTCATTTTTAAATCCCTTAAATTTCAAAAATCTCAGGTTTTAATTTTAAAAGTAGGCAAAAAGTTGCCAAAACAGCTTGTTCTTGCATAAATTCACGATCTCCATCTAAATAAAGCGTTTCTTGGATAAAAGTTCCATCTCTAAACATTGCACCTATATAAATAGTGCCTGATTTTATTTTTCCCTCATCTTTTTCGCCAACTACTCCGCTAATAGCTAAGGCAAAATCAGGATTAGCTGTTTTAAAAATACCTTTTAGCATAAAATAAACACAACGTTCACTGTATTCGCCATTATTTTCTAAAACGCTTTCGCTAATTCCAAGCCATTCATGTTTGATGCGGTTGGAATAACTTACAATAGAACCTTCAAAAATTTCACTTACACCTGAAATTTTGGTTAAGGTGCTTGCACAAAGTCCACCTGTGCAACTTTCAGCAAAAGAAATTTTTAATTTTTTTTCTAAAAGTTTAGAGCTTATAAAATGTATAGGATCTTTACCTAAAAACACCTTTTGTCCAAAAAGATTTTTTATGCTATTTAGAAAACCATCAAGTTTTCCAAAATTAGCGCAAGTGGCCTTAATAAGCACAAGATTATCTAAAAGCTTGGTTGATTTTATACTTATCTCATAAGATTTTGTTAGGGTTTGCAGTAGTAATATAGCGCTTTCATCATCCATGCCAAAAATGCAAAAATATGCAAAATTTAATTTTATATGCCCAAGAAGATTGGGTAATTTTTCGCTTGGATTTATTTTAACGACATTGATTTTTGAATTTGAAAAATTACACACAAAGCTATTTTTACTAAATTCTGCTTTATCTGGAACCAAGGTATCATCTTTTAAGATAAGATTATCATCATTTAAAGTTGCTAAAATTTTAGCAACAGTCGCATAATGCAAAGAGTTTGTAAATAAAGTGATAAAATCATACTGATTTAAGAGGTTTTCAAGTAAAAAAGGTAAATCTTTATCGGTTTTATTTTGTATGCGAATTTCGTTAATTTCTTTAAATTTTTCTTCATAAGTTCTATAAATATAATTTTTGAATTTTTCGTTTATAGTAAGCTCATCTCCTATAAGATAAAGCAAATGTTTCATAAATTTTCCTTTTTTTCTTATAATTATAGCCAAAAACAAAGTAGAAATTAAAGCTAATTTGAGTAGAATTTAAGATTATTAAAAATTAGGTGGAAAAAATGGACTACAAAGAAACTCTACTTTTGCCCAGCACTACTTTTGCTATGCGGGCGAATTTAGCGGAACTTGAACCGCAAAGATTTAAAAAATGGTTTGATCAAAATTATGCTTATGAAAAAATGAAAGAAAATCGCAAAAATGCGAAAAAAAGTTTTACCTTGCACGATGGCCCCCCTTATGCTAACGGACATATTCATATAGGACATGCTTTAAATAAAATTTTAAAAGAAACTATTATAAAAACGCATTATTTTAAAGGTGAGAGTGTGCGTTTTACTCCAGGGTGGGATTGTCACGGTTTACCTATAGAACAACAAGTAGAAGTAAAGCTTGGAGAAAAGAAAAAAAGCTTAAGCAAGAAAGAAATTCGTGAGTTTTGCAGACAACATGCGAGTGAATTTGCAGATATCCAAAGAGAAGAATTTAAAAATTTAGGCATTATTGCAGATTGGGATAAGCCTTATTTGACTATGAAATTTGAGTTTGAAGCAGCGATTTATAGAACTTTATGCGAGATTGCTAAAAAAGGCTTACTTTGTGAGCGTTCCAAACCTGTTTTTTGGAGTTGGGCGGCAAAGTCAGCTTTAGCAGAAGCTGAAGTAGAGTATCAAGATAAAGAAGATTATTCTATCTTTGTGGCTTTTGATTTAGATGCAAAAGCTTGCGAAAAATTAGGCGTATCAAAAGCAAGTGCAGTGATATGGACAACTACGCCTTGGACTTTGGTGGCTAATCAAGCTATAGCTTTAAATCCTAATGAAAATTATGTGATCACCAAAGAAGGTTTGATTTTTGCAAGTGCTTTACTTAAAAGTATGGTAGAAAAAGGGCTTACAAGTGGAGAAATTCAAAAAGAATTAAACGCAAAAGAATTTGAAAAACTTGAAGCTATCAATCCTTTAAATGGAAGAAAATCTGTTTTAATCATGGGCGAGCATGTATTGATGGATGGTGGAAGTGGACTTGTGCATACTGCACCAGGACATGGCGAAGATGATTATTATGCTTGTTTGAAATATGACATTGAAGTTTTAATGCCTGTTGATGATAGCGGATGTTATGATGAAACTTTAAGAGCTAAAGGGCTTTTGCCTTCTCATTTGCTTGAAGAGTTTATAGGTCTTCATATTTTTAAGGCCAATGAAAAAATTTTAGAACTTTTAGGCGCAAAACTGTTACATTCTTCTAAATTTATACACTCTTATCCATTTTGTTGGAGAACGCATAAGCCTGTGATTTATAGAGCTACTAAACAATGGTTTATTTTAATGGATGAACCAAAACTTCAAGGAAAAACTTTAAGAGAGTGTGCAAAAGAACAACTTTTAAAAACAACCTTTTATCCGCAAAGTGGGGTAAAAAGAATAGGTTCTATGGTGGAAAATCGCCCAGATTGGTGTATTTCAAGACAAAGGGACTGGGGAACGCCTATAGCCTTTTTTAGAGATAAAAACACTAAAGAAGTGATTTTTGATGATGAACTTTTTGACTTTGTAGCAGCTATTTTTGAAAAACACGGTGCTGATGCGTGGTGGGAGTTTGAAATCAAAGATTTAATTCCTACAAATTCAAAATATAAAGCTGAAAATTTAGAAAAAGTATATGATATTTTAGATGTTTGGTTTGATAGCGGAAGTACTTTTAATGCAGTTTTAAATAGCGGACTTTATGATGCAGGAGAAAAAAGAGCAAGTATGTATTTAGAAGGAAGCGATCAGCATCGGGGTTGGTTTCAAAGCTCTTTGCTTGTAGGTACAGCGATCAATGAAAGCGCACCTTATGAAAGCATTTTAACTCATGGTTTTACCACCGATGAAAAAGGGCAAAAAATGTCTAAATCTAAAGGCAATGTGATCGCTCCTGAATATGTAGCAAAAACCTATGGAGTTGAAATTTTAAGACTTTGGATACTTTTAAGTGATTATTCAAGTGATTTAAAAATTTCAGACAATATCTTAAAACAAGTGGGCGAACAATACCGCAAAATAAGAAATACTATAAGATTTTTACTTGCCAATACAAATGACTTAAAAGATTTAGAAGTTAAAGAATTTAGTTTTATTGATAAATGGATATTAAGTCGTGCAACCAAAGTTTTTAAAGCAAGTAAAGAAGCATTTTTTGCTTATGAATTTGCTAAAGGTTTTAGTTTGCTTTTAAATTTCTTAAGTGCGGATTTAAGTGGGATTTATCTTGATATCAGTAAAGATAGACTTTATTGTGATAGTGAAAATGCTCAAAGAAGAAAATCTGCTCAAGTGGCTATGGCTTTGATAGCAAAAGAACTTTTAAATTTACTTGCTCCAAATTTAAGCTATAGTGTAGATGAGGCTTTAGAACATGCTAATGTTTTAATCAAAGGCGATGCAAAAGATGTATTTGATTTGAGTTTAACTCAGGATTTTGATTATGATTTTGGTATAGATGATACATTTTTAATGAGTGCTAGAGAGAAATTTTTTGAACAAATTGATATGCTTAAAAAAGATAAAATCATTAAATCTACCTTGGAATTAAATTTAAACATTAGTTTTAATAAATTCCCAAATGAGGAATTAGCCGATTGGTTTATGGTGAGTCAAATCAGCAATGAAAATGAAGAAATTTTAGCTGAATTTGAAGTAGAGAATGAGAAATTTAAAATCACCAAATCTTCGCTTTGTAAATGTCCAAGATGCTGGAAACTTCAAAGTAAAAATGAAGAAACACCTTGTTTAAGATGTGAAGAAGTTTTAAAAGGGGTTTAATGTTAGAAAATCCGATTCCAAATAGTATTATCATTGCAACTATAGCGGTGGTTTTGGCTTTTAGTGCTTTAGCAGTATTTTTGATCAAAAAAACAAAGGAAAATAAATGATAACTTTAAAAGAAGCTTTAAAATACTCCAAAGAAGAACTTGAAAATTTAAAAAAAGAACTCAATGAAAAAGCAAAAAAAGAAAAAAAAATAGGTGCTTATATCGAACAATTTTTAGATAAAGACTTAAGTGTTTCAGGTGAAGGTGTGCCTGTAGCTATAAAAGATAATATCAGTGTAAAGGGCTGGGAGCTTACTAGTGCGAGTAAGATTTTACAAGGTTATATCGCTCCTTATGATGCAAGTGCGATTGTTAATTTAAAGGCTAATGGTTTTTCTCCTTTTGGGCGTTGCAATATGGATGAATTTGCTATGGGAAGTTCAACAGCGAGTTCTTGTTATGGAAAAACTTTAAATCCTTTAAATTTTGAGCGTGTTCCAGGTGGGTCAAGTGGTGGAAGTGCTGCTGCGGTAGCGGGTGGCTTGGCTTTAGCAAGTTTAGGTTCTGATACAGGTGGATCTGTACGCCAACCTGCGGCTTTTTGTGGTTGTGTAGGATTTAAACCGAGTTATGGAAGAGTGAGTCGCTATGGTTTGGCTTCTTATTCTTCAAGTTTGGATCAAATCGGGGTTTTAACGCAAAATGTAGAAGATGCGGCAATTTTATATGATGCGATTGCAGGATATGATAAAATGGATAGCACGAGTGCAAATATCGAGTTTATCAAAACCGCTTCAAATTTAAATGCAAATAAAAAATTAAAAATCGCAGTGATTGAAAATTATGTCAATGATGCAGATAGCGAAGTAAAAAACGCACTTTTAAAAACCATAGATATGTTAAAAGCTAATGGACATGAGATTGTATATAAAAATTTGCTTGATTCTAAGTTTGATATCGCAGCGTATTATATCATCGCAACAGCTGAAGCAAGTGCAAATTTAAGTCGTTATGATGGGGTGCGTTATGGCAAGCGTTCTGAAAATATCCAAAATTTAAAAGAAATGTATGTAAATACACGCAGCGAAGGTTTTGGCGAAGAAGTAAAAAGAAGAATTTTGTTAGGAACTTTTGTTTTAAGCAGTGGATATTATGATGCGTATTATATCAAAGCACAAAAAGCTCGAGCTTTTATCAAGGCAAAATATGAAGAAATTTTGCAAGATTGTGATCTTATTTTTATGCCTGTAACTCCTACAACGGCTTTTAAATTTGATACTCAAAAAAGCCCTATGCAAACTTATTTAGAAGATGTTTATACTATCTCTGTAAATTTAGCAGGACTTGGAGGCATTAGTGTGCCTGTTGCAAAAGATAAAGAAGGGCTTAATATATCAGCACAACTGATTTGCAAAGCTTATGATGAACAAACCTTGTTAGATGGGGCTTTAAGTTTAGAACAAATGATTAAAAATTAAGGATGAAAGATGAAAATTGTAAAAAGAGCTTTAACTTTTGAAGATGTATTACTGCGTCCTGGGTATTCTGAAGTTCTACCTAAGGAAGTAAAAATTCACACTAAACTAACAAAAAATATCACTTTAAATATGCCTTTAATCTCTGCGGCTATGGATACAGTTACTGAACACAGAGCTGCTATCATGATGGCAAGACTTGGAGGACTTGGGGTAATTCATAAAAATATGGATATAGCTTCACAAGTTAGAGAAGTAAAAAGAGTGAAAAAAAGTGAAAGTGGGGTGATTATCGATCCTATTTTTGTAAGTCCTAAAGCAAGTGTTGCAGAGGCTTTAGAAATCATGGCAGAGTATAGAATTTCAGGTGTTCCTGTAGTAGATGAAGATAAGAAACTAATAGGCATACTTACCAATCGTGATTTAAGATTTGAGAGTGATTTTTCAAATTTGGTTGAAAATGTTATGACTAAAATGCCTTTAATTACTGCTCCAAAGGGTTGTACTTTAGATGATGCGGAAAAAATTTTTAGCACCAACAAAGTAGAAAAACTTCCTATAGTAGATGAACAAGGACGCTTGGAAGGACTTATCACTATAAAAGATCTTAAAAAACGCAAAGAATATCCTGATGCCAATAAAGATGGTTTTGGAAGATTGCGTGTGGGTGCGGCTATAGGAGTAGGGCAAATGGATCGTGTGGATACTTTAGTTGAAGCTGGCGTTGATGTTGTTGTGCTTGATTCTGCGCATGGACATTCTAAGGGTATTATTGATACGGTAAAAGCAATTAAAACTAAATATCCAAATTTAGATCTTATCGCAGGAAATATCGCTACTGCAGCCGCAGCAAAAGCACTTTGTGAAGCAGGGGTAGATGCGGTTAAAGTAGGTATTGGGCCAGGAAGTATTTGTACTACACGCATTGTTTCAGGTGTGGGTGTGCCACAAATTTCAGCCATTGATGAGTGCGTGGAAGAAGCAAATAAATTCGGCGTTCCTGTGATAGCCGATGGCGGGATCAAATATTCAGGTGATATTGCAAAAGCTTTAGCTGTAGGTGCGAGTTCTGTTATGATAGGATCGCTTTTAGCTGGAACAGATGAAAGTCCAGGAGAGCTTTTTACTTATCAAGGAAGACAATATAAGTCTTATCGTGGTATGGGTTCACTTGGGGCTATGCAAAAAGGAAGTTCAGACAGATACTTTCAGCAAGGTACTGCTCAAGATA
Organism: Campylobacter sp. BCW_6466; assembly: GCF_001762835.1. Taxonomy (NCBI): domain Bacteria; kingdom Pseudomonadati; phylum Campylobacterota; class Epsilonproteobacteria; order Campylobacterales; family Campylobacteraceae; genus Campylobacter; species Campylobacter sp. BCW_6466. The sequence goes on along the minus strand of NZ_MJXO01000031.1, from coordinate 104,870 downwards.
AACTTGTTCCTGAAGGTATAGAAGGGCGTGTTCCTTATGTGGGAAGTATAAGAAGCGTGGTGCATCAACTTTTAGGAGGTTTGCGTTCTTCTATGGGTTATGTTGGGGCTAAAGATATAGAAGATTTTCAAAAAAGAGCTGAATTTGTTGAAATCACTACTGCAGGGCTTAAAGAAAGTCATGTGCATGATGTTACTATCACTCATGAAGCACCAAATTACAAGGTCAATCATCAATGAGTTTTGAAGAAAATTTAAAACACGCTAATGAATCTTTGGAAAAATTAAACAATCAAGAGCTTGCCTTAGATGAAAGTGTAAAAATTTACAAAGAAGGTTTAGAGAGTATCAAAAAAGCAAGACTTGAGCTTGAAAAAGCAAAATTAGAAGTGGAGCAAATCGATGAGTAAAATAGCAGCTTTACAGTTTCCAACTTTAGCTTTAAGTGAATCAAGGCTCGATTATTATCTTAAAGCTTCAAAAGACAATGGGGCAAATTTGGTAGTTTTGGGCGAATATGTGATTAATAGTTTTTTTACAGAACTTTTACACATGCCAAAAAATATGATAAAAGAACAAAGTGAAGCTAAAAAAGAAAGCTTGATTAAACTTGCTAAAAAATATGAATTACAAATCATCGCTCCTTATGTAAGCGTTGAAGCTAAAAGTTATAAAAAACTTTGCTTAAAAGTTGCTCCAAATGGTGTCAAAAGTTATGAACAGCAAATTTTAATGCCTTATGAACATTGGAATGAAGAAAAATTTTTTAGCAACAAAACTCCATCAGAATTAAAAATTTTTACTTTTAATTATGAAAAATTAAAATGTGCTTTGCTTTTTGGTTTTGAGACACATTTTGATATTTTTTGGCAACAGATTATGGCGAAAAAAATTGATTTGGTTATCGTTCCTAGTGCTTGTACCTTTGAAAGCAAACAAAGATGGGAAGAACTTTTAAAAACAAGAGCTTTTTTAAATTCTACAAGCATTTTAAGAGTAAATCGCATAGGCAAAACAAAAGATGAGTGGAATTTTTATGGCGATACTCTGTTTATCAACGCTTTTGGTGAGATAGAAAGTAAATTGGGTTCTGAAGAAGAAATGCTTATTATAGAGCCTAAAAAAAGCGATGAAGCAAGAAAACTTTGGGGTTTTGAAAAAATGGCAAAGGGTTTTTGGGTTTAAATATTAAAGATTTATTTTCATGATGTTTTTAAATATCTATAAAAAATTTGCTAAGTTTATGGTTTATCGATTTTAAGCTTTTAAATATTTTTGATTTTAAGCAAGGATGTAAATTAGTTTTATCTAGGATATTTTTTAATAAGTTTATTGATAAAATCACCAAAGAAATTTAGATACACGATGAAATTAAACTTGTGAAAGAATAGCATTTTAAACATGGATCAAGTTTGCTTTAAATGATTTTTATCTTAAAAATCTTAAGGTGAAAAATGATTTATCAAACTGCGGATTAAAAGTGATAGGATAAGATAATAAAAATTTTTATACCATAAAATGATATTTTGAAAGGTTTTTTATGAGAAAAGTTTTATTGCAAATTATAATTTTTAGTTTGTTTTTTGTGATGATTTTTACTTTCAATAGATTTTTAATGCAAAATGCTTTTATTCCTAGCGGTTTAATTAGCGATAAAAAAGAGTTTGCGTTAATGTATTCTTTAGGTGCTTTTCACGATATAAGATTTTTAAGTGCTGCTTTTTTGCCTCTTTTATTATGTGGATTTTTGGCTTTTGTTTTTTGCAATATAAAAAATAAAAAAATCATTGATACAGGACGCAAATTTTACATAGTCTTTTCAAGTTTTTATATAGCTATAATATCTTTATTATGTGTTATTTTTTCTTTTATTAAATATTATTATTATGAAATTTACAAAACTAAAATTGATATTTTTATTTTTGGTTTGGAAAATGATAATACACAGGGTATTTTAAATATTATTATGCAGGATTATCCTGTTTTTAAAATTTTAGCAATTGTCTTCTTTGTGTTATTGTTAAGTATTTTTATTAATATAAAAATTTTAAATTTAAAGCTAAAAACAATTAAATTAAATAAAATGCAATTATTATCATTGATGGTTTTATTATTGATTGTTTATACAATCGCATTAAGAGGGCCTTTTAGGCGTGTAATTATGAATAATAACAATTATGCCATTTCAGAAATTCCTGTTATCAATCATATTGTAGTTAATCCTTTGATGGCTATGAAATGGGCTTTTAAAAACTACAAAAATCAGCAAGATATATCCCATTTAGATATTATCAGTGAGCAAAAATATGAAACTTTAAAGCATAAACTTTTTGATTTTAACAGGGTGAGTGTTGAAAATAAAAGCGCACAAGAAATTAAACCTAGTGTGGCTTTGATTTTGATGGAAAGTTTTGGTTTGAATTTGGGCTCATTTGCAAATAGTGAGCATAATTTTTTAGGGGCGTTAAAAAAACATTTTGATCAAGATTTTGTTTTTACGCGATTTTTATCTTCTAGTAATAATACCATACCTAGTTTTTCCAATTTATTTTTCATTAGCCCTATTGTCGAACTTTCTATGAGTAAGTATCAAAATATCAAACTTGATTTAACCCCTTTGCAAATATATAAAAAAGCAGGGTATAAGATTTATTTTGTTACTAGCGGAAATGGAGCTTGGAAAAATCTTGCAAATTATCTTTACGGCCAAGGCGTTGATAAAATTATCGATGAAAACACTCTTATTGATGAGTACGATGGTGCTTTTTTGAGTAAAAATACTTATGGGGTGGCTGATGAGTTTTTATATAAAAAAGTTTATGACTTACTTCAAAAAAATCCACACAACACCCTTATAATTGCTCTTACTATTTCTAATCATCCACCTTATAAAATTCCGCAAAATGATTTGCCAAAATTAGAAAACATTCCACAAACTTTGCTTAATATGCTTCCTTATGAAAAAGATAAACAAGACAATATTATCAAAGCTTATACTTATGCAAACAATGAATTTGGAAAATTTCTAGATAAAGTAAAGCAAAGTCCATTTAAGGATAGTGTCATTATAGCAGCGACTGGAGATCATAGGGTTCGCGAGATGAGTATGGATTTAAATTTCCAAAAAGCTTTTGCTTATAGTGTGCCTTTTTATCTTTATATTCCTAAGGATTTGCAAGATAATATTTATTATGATAAAGATCGTGTAGGATCTCATAAGGATATTTTTCCAACTCTTTATGCTTTAAGCTTAAGTAATGTTAAGTATTTAAGCGTAGGCGGAAGAAATATGTTGGCAAGACCAAGTGATGAGAAATTAGAATTTGGGATCAACGATGCTGTATGGATTGATAAAAATGGCGTATATAGCGGTGATAAGGGGTATTATTTTGAAAATAATAATACTTTAAAAGATACAAATCATGCCTTTGAACTCGATGAATATCATAAAAATTTCACTCAATTTTATAAAGAATTAAATCTTTATCAATTAAGTCAGCGTCTAGGCATTTCAAAATAGGATTTATATTTTCTTTTTAGTAAAAAAGTGCTAAAATTTAGCCTTTAAAGTATAAAGGTTTAAATGATGCAAAATATCCATTTTATCGGCATAGGTGGTATAGGAATTTCCGCTTTAGCAAGATTTTTAAAAGAAAAAGGCTTTAAGATTAGTGGGAGTGATCTTAAGGAAAGTAAAATTACTAAAGAACTTGAAAAAGAAGGGGTTAAGGTCAGCATCCCTCATCATAAAGACAATATTTTAAACAAAGATTTAGTTATTTACTCTGCTGCAATTAAAGAAGAAAATCCTGAATTTAAACACGCTAAAGAATTAGGCATTAAATGTCTTTCACGCAAGGAAGCCTTACCTCTTATCTTAGAAGATAAGCGTGTTTTTGCGGTTGCAGGAGCACATGGAAAAAGCACAACTTCAAGCATTTTAGCTTCTTTACTTGATGATGCTTCTGTGATTATCGGAGCGATTTTAAAAGAATTTGGTTCAAATATGATTTATAAAGAAAGCCAAAACCTTGTTTTTGAAGCTGATGAGAGCGATAGTTCTTTTTTAAATTCAAATCCTTATTTGGCTATAGTTACCAATGCAGAAGCAGAGCATTTAGATCATTATGGCAATGAAGTTTCAAAACTCCATCATGCTTATGTGGAGTTTTTAGATACGGCTAAAATTCGCGTGATTAATGCTGAAGATGAGTTTTTGAAAAATTATAAAAATGAGTCAATCAAGCTTTATCCGAGCAAAGATATCAAAAACTGCACCATGTGTATAGAAAATTTCAAACCTTTTACAAGCTTTGAGTTGAAAGATTGGGGTGAATTTAAGGTTTTTGGCATGGGATATCATTTAGCCCTTGATGCGTCTTTGGCGATTTTGGCGGCTTTAAATTTCTTAGATATAGAAACGATAAGAACTAGGCTTAAAAATTATCAAGGTATTAAAAAGCGTTTTGATATTTTACATGCTGATGAAAATTTGGTTTTAATCGATGATTATGGTCATCATCCTACCGAAATAAAAGCGACTTTAAGTGCAGCACAAGAATACGCAAAATTAGGTGGATATAAAAAAATCACAGCCATTTTTGAACCCCACCGCTACACGCGTTTAGCTGCAAATTTAAAGGAATTTGCAAAGGCTTTTGAAGGTGTTGATGAGCTTGTAATTTTACCTGTTTATGCTGCAGGAGAAGAGCCTATAGAGCTTGATTTAAAAGCGGTTTTTCCTAAGGCTTTATTTGTAGAAGATATTAAAAGAGAGGGTAAATTTTTGGTGGCTTCTAAGGGGCAGGTTTTTGAAGAAGGGCTTATTATAGGTTTTGGCGCAGGAGATATCAGCAACAAATTAAGGCAAAAGAATGAGTAGGTTTTTTTTATATCTTTTAATCATCTTAATTTTAGCCTTAATCACTTTTGCTTTGCGTGAAAAATTAGGCAAAAAAACTAAACCTTTTTTTGGTATTTTACTTGTGATTTTTATTGTTTTAGCAGTATTTTTTGAATTTGAAAATACGCAAAAAAGTCGTTTAAGAACAGATATTATCGTAGCTTTTAATCAAAATAAAAATATTTTATGTAAAGATATCAATGTTTCTAAGGCGTATTTTAATTATGAATTTGGAACAGGAAGTTTTATTTCAAAGGATAATAATCAAAGTTTTAATTCTTTAATCATAGATATTAAAGATTGTAGGTTAAATGATGAATGATACAAAAGAAGAATTGATCTCAAAGCTTGATTTAAACAGCTATTTAGAAGAGTTTAAAGCCCTTTTTGCAAGAGATAAGGAGATTTTTTTACAAGGAGATTCTAATCTTCATTTTAAACGCATACATGAGCTTTGTGAGGTGGAATTTCCTACTATGCCAGAGCTTAGCAATCTTGATAAAGCCTTAGTACATTTAAGTAAGCAAGGAATTTTGCATCTAGATGAAATTTTTGAATTTGTAAAAATTTTTCGTTATTTTGAAAAGCTAAAAAAAATAAAACTAGGAACAAATTTAGACTCTTGGCTACAAAAGATAGAATTTGTTAGCGGGGCTTTGGAGCTTTGTTTGAATTTCGATGAGAAAGGGGAATTAAAAGAAAGTTTAGATGAAAGACTTGTAAATCTTAATGCCGCTTTAAGATTGAAAAACGAAAGCATAATAGCTGAGTTTAAGAAATTTTGCTATACAAAAGCTTTAATGCCTTATCTTATCGATACGCAAATCCATCTTATAAACAATCTTGAAGCCTTGCTTGTAAGAGGCGGGTTTAATCACGCTATTAAAGCAAAAATCATAGGTAGAAGTAGTGGCGGCGGCTTTTATATCGTGCCTTTAAGTGTTGAAAATTTGCAAAATGATATAGAAAAAATCAAAAATCAAAAAGAAGAAATTTATTATGAATACGCTAAAAATTTCTCAGCTTTTTTAGCAAAAAACCTACCTTTTTTAAAATTTATCAATACAGCCTTTGATCTTTTTGATCATTATAGTGCTAGGGTTTTGCTTGCTAAAAAAAGGGATTTTGAATTTGTTTTGTGTGATCAAAGTATGGATTTGGTTCTTAAAAATTTCGCCCATCCTGCTTTAAAAAATCCAAAAAGCGTGAGTTTGGAATTTAAAAAACAAGTTTTAATCATCACAGGGGTAAATGCAGGTGGAAAATCCATGCTTTTAAAATCCATGCTAAGCGCAGCATTTTTAGCTAAACATCTTTTGCCTATGCATATAAAAGCAAGTGAAAGTAAAATCGGTACTTTTAAAGAATTTGATGCCATCATAGAAGATCCGCAAAATGTTAAAAACGACATTTCAACTTTTGCAGGAAGAATGTTGCATTTTTCTAGACTTTTTTCTAAGAAAAATTTGCTTTTAGGTATCGATGAAATAGAGCTTGGAACAGATTTTGAAGAAGCGGCTTGTTTGTATAGCGTGTTAATTTCAAAACTCATAGCTAATAATCTTAAAATCATCATCACCACGCACCACAAACGCCTTGCTATGCTTTTAGCAAAGAATGAGCAAGTTGAACTCATCGCTGCTTTATATGACGAAGAGCTTTCACGCCCAAAATATGAGTTTTTAAAAGGTACTATAGGAAAATCTTATGCCTTTGAAACGGCTTTGCGTTATCAGATTCCGCCGAATTTAGTTAGCGAGGCTAAAAAGCTTTATGGCGAGGATAAAGAAAATTTAGAAGAGCTTGTGGGTAAAAATATCAATCTTGAATTAGAACTAAAAGCTAAGCTTGAAAATGTCGAGAAAAAAGAGCAAAAAGTCGATGAAATTTTACTTTCTTTAAAAGATCAAAAAGAAAAAAATGAACAAGAATTTCGTACGAGTTTGAGAAATTTAGAATTTAAATTTCATAAAGCCATAGAAGAAGCTAAAAAAACTATACAGCTTAAAGACACAAAAGATAAGCAAAGAAGTCTTAATAAAGCCAATGAGCTTAAAAAAGAAATCATTTTGCCAAGTATGGAGCAAAACGAAGAATTGCGTGTGGGGGATTTTGTAAAATATGAAAAAATTAAGGGTAAAATCATAAGCATTTCTAAAAACGATGCTATGGTTGAAAGCGATGGGATCAAACTTCGTGTGCCTTTAAAACTGCTTAAAAAAAGCACTCCTACACCTAAAATAAGTCCAAAAACAAGCATTAGTGTGGCAAAACCGACTAATCTTAGCGTTAGCTTGGATTTGCACGGGCTTAGGAGTGATGAAGCTATTTCAAGGCTTGATAAATTTATTTCAGATGCTTTGCTTGCAGGATTTGATGAGGTTTTGATCTATCATGGCATAGGCACAGGAAAGCTTGCCTTTGCGGTAAGAGAGTTTTTAAAAACTCACAAAAGTGTCAAAGGCTTTAATGACGCACCGATCAATCAAGGTGGCTTTGGTGCTAAGGTGGTGAGATTATGAAAAACATTATGATATTAAGCGGAGCGGGTTTGTCTGCTCCAAGTGGGCTTAAAACTTTTAGAGATAATGATGGACTCTGGGAAGAATACGATGTTATGGAGGTTTGCTCTGCAACAGGTTTTAGAAAAAATCCTAAAAAAGTACTTGATTTTTACGATGCAAGAAGGGCACAACTTCAAAATGTAAAGCCAAATCATGCTCATGAAAAAATCGCACAATTAAAAGAAAAATGGGGTAAAAATCTTTTTGTCATCACGCAAAATGTAGATGATTTGCTAGAGCGTGCAGGGTGTAAAGATGTAGTACATTTGCATGGATTTTTGCCCGAACTTCGTTGCCTAAAATGCGAAGAAATTTTTAATATAGGCTATGAAAAAATCACAGATAAACAATGCCCAAAATGCAAAAGTAAGGATTTAAGACACAATATAGTTATGTTTGAAGAGCAAGCTCCTGCTTATGCTACGCTTTATTCTTTGTTAAATCAAACTTCGCTTTTTATCAGCATAGGCACAAGTGGAGCGGTTTTGCCTGTAGGGCGTTATGCTTCAATGTGCGAAAAAAGTATTTTAAATATCTATGAAAAAGATGCGAATTTAGAGCGGTATTTTGATAAAATCTATATAGAAGATATTATAAGCGCTATTGATAAAATCGCACTTGATATAGAAAATTTTATGAAAGATGGTAATGTTTGATTCTTTTTTAAGTGGAGTTTTTTTGGGCTTTGGAGTGAGTGTTCCTTTTGGACCTGTAAATATTTTGATTTTAACTTATGCACTAAAAGCTTTTAAAAATTCCATAGCTGTTGGACTTGGAGCATTTAGTATAGATATGCTTTATCTTTTTTTGCTTCAATTTGGGCTTTTAAATTTTTTAGACAATGTTATTTTTATGCGTTCTTTGGCGATTTTTGGTTTTTGTTTTTTAACCTATATGGCGTACTTGATGCTAAGAAAAAAGAAAGAAAGCTTAAATTTAGAGCATAAAGAATTTAAAGAAAGTCTTTTGAAAAGTTATATTAAAGGAGCTTTTTTAAATGGTTCAAATCCTTTTGTGATAGGATTTTGGCTTAGTGCTGCAAGTGTGGTTTTAAATAGTGATCATGCTTATTTGATGACTTTAGGGCTTATTGTGGCTATACTTTTTTGGGTAAGTGCTTTAGCTTTTGTGGTGGCAAGATATAGTCATGTTTTTAGTACAAAAGTTGTTTTTATAATCAATATAATTTCAGCTATAATTATAGAGTATTTTGCTCTTAATTTATTATATAAAACTTTCTTAGGATAAAAAATGAATGCAAAAGAATTTTTAATCGAACTTTTAAAATTTAAATCTGTTACGCCAAATGATGATGGAGCTTTAAATTTCATCGCTATGGAACTGAGTGATTTTGAAGCTTTTTTTATAGAAAAAGAAGGCATTAAAAACCTTTTACTCACTAAAAAATTTAAAGATGAGGGTGATCATTTAGCTTTTGGTGGGCATGTAGACGTGGTGCCTACAGGCGAGGGTTGGAGTAGCGATGCTTTCGTGCCTATGGAAAAAGAAGGCTTTATCTATGCAAGAGGTGCTCAAGATATGAAAAGCGGAGTAGCAGCCTTTGTAGATGCGACAAAGAATGCGGATTTTAAAGGAGCTAGGCTGAGTCTTATATTAACAAGTGATGAAGAAGGCGAAGCTATATATGGAACTAAGGCTGTTTTAGAATGGATGCAAGAAAGAGATATACTACCTGATTATGCCGTGGTTGCCGAGCCAACCTGTGTTAAAAAAATTGGTGATAGTATTAAAATAGGGCGTCGTGGTTCTATCAATGGAAAACTTTTAATCCGTGGAAAACAAGGGCATGTTGCTTATCCTGAAAAATGTATCAATCCTGTGCATGATTTTGCACCAGTTTTAAAGCTTTTAGCGGGTTTTGATCTTGATCCTGGAAGTGCTGAATTTAGTCCTTCAAAAATTGTTATTACCGATATTCGCGGAGGTATGGGGGTGTGTAATGTTACGCCAAATGATTTAAAACTTATGTTTAATGTTCGCAATTCTCCTGATACAAGCTTAGAAGATGTAAAAAGTTATGTAGAAAAAATTTGTCATGGTTTAAACTATGAGTTAGAGCTAAAACAATCAAGCGAAGCTTTTTTGACAAATATCGATAATAAAATCGTTCAAAAAATGAATAAAAGCGTTCAAAAAATCACTCATGAAGTACCAGAGCTTAATACCAAAGGCGGTACAAGTGATGCAAGGTATTTTGCAAAATACGGTGTAAAGGTAGTGGAATTTGGGGTTTGTAATGATAGAATTCACGCTATTGATGAAAGAGTAAGTATAGAAGAATTTGAAAAACTTTGCCTTGTTTTTAAAGACTTGATAGAAAATTTTTAAAGGTTTAAAATGATTATCAATGGACAAAAGCTTGAGTTAAAAGAGCTTAAATTTATGGATTTTATTAAAGAAAAAGGTTTTAAAATCGAACTTATCGCTTTAGAATTAAATGGAGAGATTATACCTAAGAGTGAATTTGAAAATTTGATTTTAAAAGAAAACGATAAAGCTGAAATCGTAAGTTTTGTAGGAGGTGGATGATGAGAGTAAAATTTAATGGCAAAGAACTTGATACAGACTTTAAAACAAGTTTGGAATTTTTTGAAAATATCAGCAAAAATGAAAATGATGTATGGATTATCAATGGTTTTGCAACAAAAGAAAATATCGTTTTAAATGAAGATGATGAGCTTTTTTGTATAGAAAGAAACTCTTTACCTCCAAAAGATGCACTAGATGCTATGATGAGAGCAAGACATACACCAAAACTTCACGACAAGCTTAAAAATGGGCGCGTGGCGGTGTGTGGTTTAGGTGGACTTGGATCGCATATAGCGATAAATTTGGCAAGAAGTGGTGTGGGATTTTTAAAGCTGATTGATTTTGATGTGATTGAGCCTAGCAATTTGAATCGCCAAGCTTACCGTGTAAGTGATTTGGGAAAATTTAAAACCGAAGCTTTAAAAGAGCAAATTAGCGAGATTAACCCTTATATCAGCGTTGAAATTTGTACTTTAAAAATCGATGAAGATAATTTAAAGTCTTTGTTTAAAGATATAGATATAGTTTGTGAAGCCTTTGATAGTGCTATCGCAAAAGCGATGATAGCGCAAAATTTTCATAGATTTTACAAAGATAGTATTTTAATCTGTGCTTCAGGACTTGCGGGTTATGGCGATAGCAACAGCATACAAACAAGAAAAATTGCTAAAAATTTCTATATGTGTGGAGATTTGGTAAATGGTGCTAAGCTAGGAAATGGACTTATGGCACCAAGGGTAAATATTTGCGCAGGACATCAAAGCAATCTTGTTTTAGAGCTTTTAGCAAATAAGGAATAAAAATGCAAGAAAATTTAAAAAATGATAAATTAAAAATAGGCAAATACGAGTTTGATTCAAGATTTATTTTAGGTTCTGGAAAATATTCGCTAGAGCTTATAAAATCAGCCATAGAAGAAGCCAAAGCACAGATCATCACTCTAGCCTTACGCCGTGCAAATACAGGTGAAATTGCTAATATACTTGATTATATCCCTAAAAATATCACACTTTTACCCAACACTTCAGGTGCAAGAAACGCCGATGAAGCCTTACGCATTGCAAGGCTTTCAAGAGAGCTTGGTTGTGGAGAACTTATCAAGATAGAAGTGATAAGCGATAGTAGGTATTTGCTGCCTGATAATTATGAAACGATTAAAGCTTGTGAGCTTTTAGCTAAAGAGGGTTTTACACCCCTACCTTACATGCATGCTGATCTTTACACAGCTAGAGCTATGCGTGATGCAGGAGCTGCGGCTATCATGCCTTTGGCAGCACCTATTGGGAGCAATAAAGGCTTATGTGCTAAGGAATTTATACAAATTTTGCTTAATGAAATTGATTTGCCTATCATTGTAGATGCGGGCATTGGAAGTCCTGCACAAGCTTGTGAAGCTATGCAAATGGGAGCAAGTGCAGTGATGGTAAATACAGCTATAGCTGAAGCTAAAGATATAGCCTTGATGGCTAGAGCTTTTTCTTTGGCAGTAAATGCGGGAAGAGCGGCTTTTTTAGCAGGTTTGGCAAGTGTGAGCGAGGCTAAAGCAAGTTCTCCATTAACAGGCTTTTTAAGGGATTAATCATGCAAGATTATATGCAGTATTTACCTCATATGCAGGAAATAAAAAGCGAAATTTTAAACAAGGTTTTAACTCAAGTTCAAAGTTATGATGAGAGTCAATTTAGCGCTAAAGATGTTAAAAATGCTTTAAATCAAACGCATTTAAACATAGAGCATTTAAAAGCCTTGCTTTCAAGTGCGGCAGAAGATTTCATAGAAGAATTAGCCTTTAAATCTGCCAAAGTCAAGCAAAAATATTTTGGAAATTCTATCTCTCTTTTTACCCCACTTTATTTGTCAAATTATTGTAATTCTAAATGTGTTTATTGTGGTTTTCAAAAAGGTAATAAAATCGCAAGAGCTAAGCTAAGTGAAGTTGAAATTCACGAAGAAATGCAAGCTATTGCTAAAAGTGGTTTAGAAGAAATTTTAATGCTAACAGGTGAGGGTAGGGAGTTTGCAAGTGTAGAATATATAGCAAATGCTTGCAAGATTGCTAGAGAGTATTTTAAGGTTGTAGGCGTTGAAATTTATCCTATGAATGTGGAAGAATATAAAATTTTACATGAAAAGGGTTGTGATTATGTGACTGTTTTTCAAGAAACTTACAATCCTTTAAAATATTCTAAAATTCATTTAGGTGGTGAAAAACGCATTTTTCCTTATCGCTTTAATGCTCAAGAAAGAGCTTTAAAAGCGGGTATGCGTGGAGTGGCTTTTGCGGCACTTTTGGGTATAGATGATTTTAGAAAAGATGCCCTTGCTACGGCACTTCATGCGCATTTTTTACAACAAGCTTATCCGCATGCTGAAATTTCTATTTCAGTACCACGTTTAAGACCTATTATCAATAATGCTAAAATTCATCCTAAAGATGTGAGTGAAAAACGCCTTTTACAAGTACTTTGTGCTTATAGACTCTTTTTGCCTTTCGCGGGTATTACCATTTCAAGTCGTGAAAGAATAGGTTTTAGAGATGAGGTTATCAAGCTTGGTGCTACTAAAATGAGTGCAGGAGTGAGTGTGGGCATAGGTGAACATAAGGGCGAGAAAAAGGGTGATGAGCAGTTTGAAATTTCAGATGATAGGAGTGTAGATGAAATTTTAGCCATGCTTAAAAGATCCAATTTGCAAGCTGTGATGAGTGATAGCATTTATGTGGGATAAAAAAATCATCGCTATAAGTGATAGAAAATGTGTGCAAATAGACTTCTTAAAGCAGATTGAAAAACTTACTAAGGCTAAGGTAGATGCTATAGTTTTAAGAGAAAAAGATTTAAGCGAATTTGAGTATTATGACTTAGCAAAAGAAGTTTTAAGCATTTGCACAAAGCAAAAAGTGACTTGTTTTTTGCATTCTTTTGATAAGGTTTGTTTAAAATTAGGACATCGTTATTTTCACGCACCGCTTTCTTTGCTAAGAAAAGAGCCTAAATTAATAAAATATTTTCATATACTTGGTACTTCAGTCCATAGCAAAGAAGAGCTTTTAGAGGCGATGAGTTATAAGGTAAATTATGCTTTTGTAGGGCATATTTTTGAAAGTTCTTGCAAGGCGGGTTTAGAACCTAAAGGGCTTGATTTTTTAAAATCTCTGCTTGAATTTAGTCAAATTCCACTTTATGCTATAGGCGGTATCAATGCTCAAAATATGGAAAATTTTAAAGATATAAATATAGCAGGCGTTTGTATGCGTGAAATTTTAATGAAAGAAAAAGATTTAAAAACATATATCCAAGTTTGCAAAGAAAGATTATCTTATGAGTAGTATTCAAAAAAAGATTTTTTGGCTTAATTTTTTCATCGTTGTGATTGTAGCTTTTAATCTGCGTGCTCCTATTACGGCTATAGGGCCTATGATAGATGTGATTAAAGATGCGTATGGCTTAAATTCTACTTTCGCAGGAGTGCTTACAAGTTTACCTTTGATAGCCTTTGGAAGTATTTCTTTTATAGTGGGATATTTTTCACCCATTAGAGCGATTATCGTAGGGATTTTTTTAATCTTTATTGGCGAAATTTTGCGTTCTTATACAGGGATATATGGCTTATTTTTGGGTATGTTAGGCATAGGTTGTGGTATAGCAATCGCTAATGTTTTATTGCCTAGTTTTATTAAAGAGAAATTTCCTAAAAAAATAGCAAGTATGATGGGGGTTTATAGTCTTATTTTAAGCATTTCTTCTATAGTAGGTGTTGCTTTGACTATACCTTTGCTTAGCGTGTTTGATTTAGCAGGTGCTATGTTTTTTTGGGCGATTTTTTCTTTTATAGCTTTGGTAGTTTATTATCCTCAAGCTAAAAATGGTAGATTTTTTCGTGCTAAGAAAAAAAGTTCTAAAAAAATCAATCTTTTTACAAATGCAACCACTTGGAAGATCACTCTTTTTATGGGATTTCAAAGTTTTTTAGCTTATTCTTTGTTTTTTTGGTATGTTCAAATCGTTGTAGAAAAAGGTTTTGATAAAGAATTTGCTACAAATATGGTTCTTTTTGCTCAGCTTGTTGCAGCCCCAGTGTCCCTTTTTGGCCCATTGCTTTTAGGAAAATTAAGGCAAAAATTACATACTCCTTATATAGCAAGTTTATGTAGTATGTATGTAATCGCTTTTGCTATGCTTTTTGTTTTTGATAGTAAAACTTCTATTATCATTAGTGCTTTTATCATGGGCTTTCCATGGGGTGGGGTTTTTGGTATTGCACTACTTTTTATCGCTCAAAAAAGTTCAAATACTCAAGTAGCAGCAAAGCTTTCTGCTTTAGCTCAAGGTTTTGGATATTTAATCGCAGCACAAGGGCAGTGGATTATAGGCTTTTTACATGATAAATTTGAGAATTTTTCACTTGCTATTTTGATGTTGATTTTTGTAGGGATTTTGGTAAACATCTTTGGATATTTATCGTATAAAAGCCAAGTTATCAGATAGTGCTTTTTCTAGTAAAATATCCCCACCATTTTTTTGTGCTATATTTTGCAATCTTGTGGAAATATCTTCTAAGTTAAGTTTTAACATTGCTTTGAAAAAATCATCAAGATTGATCGAATCTTGCGTGAAAATTTGACATAAAGCTTGATCTTGTAAAAATTTAGCATTAAAGTATTGATGATTTTTAGCTGCATGAGGATAAGGTATGAAAATAGCAGGCAAGGTGTTAGCACAAAGTTCAAAAAGGGTGCTTGCACCTGCTCTTGATATAGCTAGATCTGCATTTTTCATTTTTTCTTCCAAATTTGAACTAAAGTCAAAAACATCAGCTTGGATATTTAAGCTTTGGTAGTGTTTTTTGCATTTTTCAAAATCATTTTTTCCACATTGATGGATGATTTTGATATTTTGTTCTTGAAGCTTTGGGGCGAGATTTAAAGCTAGTTCGTTTATAAAGCTAGCTCCTTGTGATCCTCCTAGGAAAATAATATTTTTTAATTCTTTGCGAATCCTAGCATTATCAAAAAATTTATTTGCCACAGGATAAGGGCTGAATTCTTTTTCAAAGGCGCTAAAAAATTTTGTAGCGAAAGGTTTTAAAAGCATATTTAAAGAGCCGCTTTTTGAATTTTGTTCGTGTATAAAAAGAGGTAAATGTGAGAATAAAGCCGCAAAAGATGCAGGAGCTGCACTATATCCACCTACACTAAAAACGGCTTGGATGTGGTATTTTTTAAAAATTTCTCTACAATCTTTGGAGAGTTTTAAGGTGTGGAGTAAAGAACTGATTTTGCCAAATTTGCTTTGATTAACCACTCCTTTAGAGCTTAAAAAAATTTTTTCCTTAAAGCGTACTTCATTTTCAAACCAAGCTTTATCTTGACCATTTTGACTGCCTATATATATACATTCTATATTTTTTTTAATCGCACTTTCTAATAAGCAACGCACTATGGCTAAATGCCCTCCAGTTCCGCCACCTGTTAAAGCTATTGTCATAATTTAACCTTTTTTGAAATCATTAGTACATATCCTATGCCTATGCAAATTGCCCACATTGAACTTCCTCCATAGCTTAAAAGTGGAACCGCTACACCTTTTAGTGGAGTAAGAGAAATAATACCAAAAGCATTCATAAAAAAGGAAAAAAGTAAAAGTAAGGCTATGCCTGAACAAAAAATAAAATCTTGTTTAGCTTCGCATCTTCCTGCAATTCTAAAAATTCTTAAAATCATCCAAAGATAAATATAGCAAATAACTCCAAGACCTAAGAGTCCTATTTCTTCAGTAATTCCTGAAAGAACAAAGTCAGTATGCACTTCACTTAAAAAGCCTAATTTAAAAGTTCCAAGTCCTAGGCCTTCACCAAACATTCCTCCATGGGCTATAGCATTTAAAGAGTGCGAAATCTGATAAGGTTCGCTGTTGCTACTTACTCTTAAAGCATTTGCTAGCCAATCAGGAAGCATAGGTAAAAAAGCATCTTGTATATTCCCCCACCAAGAAGCGATTCTTTGAATTCTTCTTTGGTTACTAAAAATTACCATTATACCTATCATCATAATGATTAAAGTTCCAAAAGCAAAAAGCCTTTTACTAGCTCCTGCAAAAAAAGCTAAAGCTAGAATCAAAAAGAAAGAAATTACGCTTTGTCCTAAATCGTTTTGAGTGATATAAATATATCCTATAACTATAGAAGCTAAGATACAATAAGGTAGAAGAATTAAAGCCTCGTGTCTGATAGCTTTTTTGCTATCATCAATACGCCTTGTATAGCTCCATGCTAAAAAATAAATCAATCCTATTTTAAAAAATTCCACAGGAGAGATAGAGAGTGGGCCTAAGCGTATCCAGCGTTTAGCTCCTCCGCTAGCTGTTGCTAATGCAGAAGGTAAAAATGGTAAAATGATGATAAAGATAAAAGAAATAATCAAAATAGCTAAAATAATTTTTTTAGAAAGTGCTTTATCAGGATCCAATCGAGAAATAAAAAACATTATAAGTATGCCACTAATTCCAAAAAAAAGCTGACGAATAAAAAAATGAAACTCGCTATAGTCAAGAAAAAGAACAGTAAAAGCTGTAAGAGAGTATGAAAATACTATTCCTATGGTGATTAAAATACAACTTAAATAAAATAATCTTTTATCAGCAACCATTATAATTATAACTTTTCTTTATTGGAATTAAAATTTTAAAAAGTTTTATTATAACTAAAATAAATTAAATTTTTTGCTAAGTTTTTGTAAGGAAAATTTGCTAAAATTAACAATAAAAATATAACAAAAAAGGCAAATTATGAATCAAATCCATAAAATTCTCATAGCAAATAGAGCTGAAATAGCTGTTAGAGTAATCCGTGCTTGTAGAGATTTACATATTAAAAGTGTTGCAGTTTTTACAGAGCCTGATCGTGAATGTTTGCATGTAAAAATCGCAGATGAGGCTTATCGCATAGGAACGGATGCTATAAGAGGATATTTAGATGTTGCTCGTATTGTCGAGATTGCTAAGGCTTGTGGCGCTGATGCGATCCATCCTGGTTATGGATTTTTAAGTGAGAATTACGAATTTGCTAAGGCTTGTGAAGATGCTGGAATTATTTTTATAGGTCCAAAATCTGAAGTAATCCATAAGATGGGAAATAAAAATATCGCTCGTAAGTTAATGGCTAAAAATGGCATACCTATTGTTCCAGGGACTGAAAAATTAAATTCCTATAGCATGGAAGAAATTAAAATTTTTGCTGAGAAGATTGGCTATCCTGTTATTTTAAAAGCTTCAGGTGGTGGAGGTGGACGCGGAATTCGCGTTGTTCATAAAGAACAAGATCTTGAAAATGCCTTTGAATCTTGCAAAAGAGAAGCTTTAACATACTTTAATAATGATGAAGTATTTATGGAAAAATATGTAGTTAATCCCCGACATATAGAATTTCAAATTTTAGGAGATAACTACGGAAATATTATCCATCTTTGTGAAAGGGATTGTTCTATCCAAAGAAGACATCAAAAGGTAATTGAGATAGCACCTTGCCCTGGAATTTCAGATAATCTTAGAAAAACCATGGGTGTTACAGCTGTGGCAGCTGCTAAGGCTGTAGGTTATACAAATGCTGGAACTATAGAGTTTTTGCTTGATGATTATAATCGCTTTTATTTTATGGAAATGAATACAAGAATTCAAGTTGAACATCCAATTACTGAAGAAATTACAGGTATTGACCTTATTGTAAGACAAATTCGTATTGCAGCAGGAGAAATTTTGGACATAGAACAAAGCGATATTAAACCTAGGGGTTTTGCTATTGAAGCTAGAATTACTGCTGAAAATGTATGGAAAAATTTTATTCCAAGTCCTGGAAAAATAGGAGAATACTACCCAGCTCTTGGACCATCTGTTAGGGTTGATAGTCATATTTATAAAGACTATACTGTGCCGCCTTATTATGATTCCATGCTTGCAAAGCTTATTATTAAAGCAACAAGTTATGATTTAGCGGTTAATAAACTTGAGCGTGCTTTGAAGGAATTTGTGATTGATGATATTAGAACAACAATACCATTTTTAATTGCTATTACAAAAACAAGAGAATTTAGAAGAGGGTATTTAGACACCTCTTTCATAGAAACACATATGCAAGAATTATTAGAAAAAACAGAAGATCGTCATCAAGAAAATAAAGAAGAAGTTATAGCTGCAATAGCTGCTACGCTTAAAAAAATACGAGAAAGTAGAGAATAATAGATGGATTTTTTAGACAGTCTTAAAAGTATTAAAAAAGAAATGCAAGCTAACGCCAATACTCCAAAATTAGCGAAGAAATCAAGCAAGAGTGGTGCAAGTGTAAAAAATTTAGAAAAACTAGCTAAAGATATTCGCGAAAAAAATCAAGAAACAAACATAGATAAGGAAATGCAAGAAATTTTCTTAAAGCAAGAAAAACTACAGGATGAATTTTCCGAATTTATCAAAAATGCAGATATTAAGAAAATTTAATGCTTGAGATTGGTTTTTGTACTCTTGAAGATCAGTGTCCTTACTTAAAAGATAAACGCTCAAGAATAGAGTATAAATACATTGAAAATTGCCCTAAAGAAATCAATAATGGGCTAATAAAACGAGGTTGGCGTCGTTTTGGTAGGTATTTTTCACGCCCTATTTGTAAAGATTGTGATGAATGTTTAAGTCTTAGAATTTTAGTTAATGAATATAATTTTTCAAAAAGTGAAAGAAGGGTTATAAATAAAAATATTAACACCAAAGTTATGCTTAGAACACCCAATTTAAGCAATGAACATTTGTTTTTATATGATAAATACCATCGTTTTATGGAAGAAAAAAAGAACTGGAAGCGTTATGATTTAAGCTTTAAGCAGTATTATAATCTTTATGTCGATGGTTTTATGAATTTTGGATATGAGCTTGCATTTTATATAGAAGATAAGCTCGTTTGTGTTGATTTGATTGATATTTTAGAGGATGGAATTTCAAGCATTTATTGTTTTTATGATCCTGATTTTTCGTATTTTTCTTTGGGTAAATTTTCTTTGCTCAATGAAATACAAGTAGCTAAAAAAATGAACTTAGATTATATTTATCTTGGGTATTTTGTAAAAAAGTGTCAATCTTTATCTTATAAAGCCGATTATACACCCAATGAAATTTTAAAAGGCACTAAAGAGCTTTTTGAAAATGAGGTTTTATGGGAGAAATAGATGCAAATCGTGCAAACTTTAGAAACTATCAATGTTAATACAGATGATATTAGCGTATTTCAGTATTTTAAAGACTTGATTACCAAAAATTTCACAAAGGTCATAGGACGAAAAAATAAAATTTTTTCTTTTTTTGAAGAAAATGAAATTCCACAGCGTCGTTATTTCTTAAAAGTTTTAGATCAAAAATATCGCAAAAGTACAAATGAAGGTATAGAGAATTTACAAGATGCTCATTTTAAAACTTTTAGATTAAATTTTGAGCAAAATAATATGCTTAAGCCTATGTTGTTTATCAAGATTGATTTTGCTGCGGGTAGAATTTTGATGAAGTTAAGCTCTAATGAAAAATTATTTGTTACTTATATAAGAAATTATTTCCAAGATCATAATATAGAATATAATGAAATGACAAATATTCTAATTTTAGAATATAAAAACGAAAATACCCTTGAACTTTTTGAAGCTTTTGCAGATGAGAGCGAGCATTTAAAATATTGCGTGAATTTTGAAGTTGACCGAGAAGAGTATAAAAAATTTCGCCAAAATATTCACAATAAAGAAAATATGAAATGGAAATTTAATGCTTTAGCTAAGCTTTTTAGTAATTATTTTAATACTTTAGAATGCACTCCGCAAAATGATCTTAGTGAAATCAGACAAAAATATTTGATTTTGGTAAAACTTTATCATCCTGATTTTCATCAAGGAAAAAGTGCAATAGAAAAAGCTTACGCAAGAGAGCAGTTTGAAAAAATACAAATTGCCTATGATAACTTAAAAGCACTTTATAAGAATAATACTTAAAAAAATTAAATTAATCATTTTGGTTAATTTAATTTTTCTCTCTCATAAATTTTTCTTAATTTACTATCTAGTTTAAAACAAAATTTAAAAAGTGCAGGTACTACGAGTAAGGTAAGCAAAGTCGAACTTATAAGCCCAAAGATAATGGCTATTGCCATAGGAGAATTAGCTTCATAGCCCGCACCCCTTGAAAGAGCAAGTGGGAGCATAGCAAAAATCATAGCAAAAGTTGTCATCAATATAGCCCTTAAGCGTGATTTTCCAGCGATTAAAAGAGCTTTATCAGGATCTAAACCTTCATGACATTTTTTATTAGCCACATCTACGAGTAAAATAGCATTTTTCCCCACCATACCAAAAAGTAAGATGATGGCAATAAGTACAAAAAGTGAAAAATTATGCCCTGTGATAAAAAGCCCTATAGATGCTCCTCCAAAGGCTAAAGGCATAGTTATCATAATGATTAAAGGTAAAATAAAGCTTTCATAAAGTGCGGCTAAAACAAGATAAATTAAAACAAAAGCAAGTACTACTGCCATAGCAAAACCTTGCACGGTTTCACCTAAAAGATTGATAAAGCCTGAAAAAGCATAGCTAAGACTTGCATTATTATTTAAAATTTTATCCATATTATCTAGTAAAAGTTTTTGCACCGCTCCTAAGGAAAGATCATTTACTCCAGCTGTGATTTTTACAGAGCGGTTTTTATTGTAACGATTGATGGTTTTTAAATCTTTGCTGTATATAAAATCCACCACGCTTGAAAGTTCTAAATTTACACCTTGGTTGTTTTTAATACTAATGCGTTTTAAAGCTTCTATGTCTTTTTTAAATTCTGGAGCAAAACTTAGGATAATATCATATTTTGAATTGCCTCTATCCATACTTCCTACGCTAAGTTGCGAAAAAGAATACCCTAAAACCCCAGCGATATATTCAGGATTGACATCTAAAAGTTTAGCTTTTTCTTTGTTGATGTGTAAGGCTACTTCATCTTTTGTAGCATTAGTATTATCGCTTATATCTACAATGTGTGCATTAGTGCCTAAAATTTCTTTTGCTCGAGAAGCAGCTTCTTTTAGTGTGTTTAAATCATCTCCTAAGATTAAAAACTGCACGGGATCATCAATGCCTGCACCCTCTATCTTTGGAAGTTCTAAAATTTTGATTTTTAAACTTTCATCTTGAAATTTTTGACGATATAAACTTACTATAGCACTTTGTCTTAAATTTCTTTCGTCTAAATTTTTAAGTTTAACATAAATTTTAGCCTTTGTAGCATCTTTGGCATCATCATAGCCTACAAGTAAAAAAGCGTATTTGACATTGCTATCATTTTTGATTTTTTCAAGCAAATTTAAACTTTTTTCTTTCATGGCTTCTAAACTTAAATCCTTTTTACTTTCAAGCAAAACTTGAATTTCGCTATCATCTTCCATAGGTAAAAAATCAAGCCCTATACGAGTAGCTAAAGCAAAAGAAAGCCCTACAAAAACAAGAGTGGCTAGGATAAATTTTGCTTTATTTTGTAAAATTTTATAGAGTAAATTTTCATACTTTTGCTCTATTTTTTCAAAAAAAGCTTCTGTTTTTTCATAAAACTTGCTTTCTTTTGGATTTAAAAATCTTGCTCCAATACTAGGTATTAAAAATACAGAAACCAAAAAGCTTATAACTATCCCACTTGCAACGCTTATGCCTAAGGCATTGAAAAAAAGCCCTGGTATAGAGTTCATATAAGAAATAGGGATAAAAACACAAAGTAAAACTATACTGATGCTTAAAACGCTAAAACCTATTTCATTGATACCTAAAAAAGCAGCTTGTAAAGGCGGATAAGTTTTTAGTTTTTTAGCAATATTTTCAATCACTACTATAGCATCATCGATAAAAATTCCTATGCTTAAGGTTAAAGCTATGAAAGTTAAGCGGTTTAAATCATAGCCTAAAAGATCGATAATAAAAAAAGTTGAAATGATAGAAGTAGGTATAGCTATGCAAGCAATGAGAGTTGCACTTAAATTTCTTAAAAATAAAAACACGATAACAAGGGTTAGAAAAATTCCCAAAACCATATCAAAAATCACTTGAGAAAGATGCTTGTGGATATTTAAACTCTTATCATAAAGTATGTCAATACTTATATCACTAGGAATTTGTTTTTCTAAAATAGGCAAGGCATTTTTGACATTTTTAATCATTTCAAGGGTATTATAATTTGTGATTTTTCCGAGTTCTAAAAGCACCCCTTCTTTACCTTCGTATAAAGCACTTTGTTTTTCATCTTCATAAAGGCTTGAAATATTAGCAATATCGCTTAAAAATACCCCTGTTTTTATGCGAAGATTGCTAAGTTCTTCTAAATTTGTGGCTTCAAAATAGCCTTTGATGATATAGTTATCTTGATTGTTATTAAGTTCGCCAAGGGCTTGTTTAAAATTTTGACTTTTGATAATGTTTGCTACATCAAGAGCATTAAGATTGTATTTTCTAAGTTCATTTGGTTTTAATTCTATGCGAATTTGGGGTTCTAAAAACCCCTTAGCCTCGATTTTACCTACTCCTTCAACTCTTTGCAAAAAAGGTTTTATTTTATCATTGATTTCACGCATGAGTTGTAATTTATCTTTAGAATATAAAAAAAGCGAAATAGCAGAACCAGAATCTGAACTGATTTTTTCAATTTCAGGCTTAGAAGGTAGGCTTAAAGTTCCTATTTTATCACGCACATCATTAGCAGCTACTTCAAGATTTTTATCTAGTTTAAACTCGACTACACTCACACTAAAATTATCATACGCAACTGAGGTTATGGTCTTTACTCCATCAATCTCACTTAGAGCATTTTCTATTTCTTTAGTGATTTTTGATTCTACGAAATTTAAATCCCCATTTACCTTGCTTGTAATCTTTATAAGAGGTATGGAAACATTAGGAAATAAATTCACACTCATGCTAAAAGCAGAGATTAGCCCAAAAATCATAAGAGCTAAGAAAAACATTAGCACAGTAATTGGTCGGTTTATAGCTAGTTTAAACATTTTTAATCTTTAGTGATGATTCTGCCTTCGCCAAAAAGCCCAGGTGTTAGATTTGTAGTTTGCACTTCAGCATAAATTTTTCTTGTTTTTACTTCTATACTTGGATAGATAAGGCTGATTTTTCCTTTAAATTCTGTACCATTTTGATCGATTTTATAAAAGAAATCATCGCCTAATTTAACCTTATCTTTGTATTTTTCATCAAAACTTAAAATCAGTTTGCTTTGTGGATAGGAAAAAATTTCTATCAAAGGTTGAGCTACTCCTCCTACTCCTTCACCCACTTGTATAAATTTGTTTGCGATAATAGCATCATAAGGTGCACGCAATTCTTTTTTTGCCATGATATTTTTATAATAAGCTATATTGATTTTTGCTTTGTTTAAATTTAAATTAGCCGCATCAAACTTAGCTTTCATATCTTCATAGCTTTGTTTGTCTATAACATTTTCTACAGCTTTGATTTTTTGCATTCTGCTTTTGGTATTTTCGTATTCTACAAGGGCAAGTTGATAAGAATTTTGAGCATTTTGAAGAGCTATTTTTTCACTTTCTTGATCAAGAGCAAGTAAAAGTTCTCCTTTGCTGACTTTTTGTCCAATTTCTACAGGAATTTTTTGAACTAAACCTATGCTTTCAAGGGCAAGCTTGCTTTGTTTTGATGCTTCTACATTGAAACTTGCATAAATTTCTTCGCCAAAGGCGCAATTAAAAGCAAGAAGTAAAAATAGAATTTTTTTCATTCTTTAACCTTTGAATTAAGATCTATACCCGCATTAAAATAATAATTTGCTTTAGTAATTTCAAATTCATTTTTAGCAAGCTCTAAATCGCTTTGTGCTTTAAATTTAGCCTCTAAAGCTTGAAGATATTCCACATAAGAAACAAGTCCTGCTTGGTATTTTTTATCTACACTTTCAAAAGCCAAATTTGCAGCATTTAAGCTAAGATTAAGAGCTAAAATTTGTTCTTGTAAAACTTTTAAACTTTTGTCTAAATAATTTAATTCTTCTTTATTTTTTCTCTCACTAAATCTTGCGTTTGCATTGGCTATTTGAACGTTTAAACGCTCTTTTTCAACTTCTTTAGCCCTTGCATTGAAATCAAAAATTTTCCATTCCATACCTAAAATAAATTGATTACCTTGAGAATATTTTTCTAAGAATTGATCCGCTAAATTTGCAAAAGGAGCTGGAACTTTTGGATTATAATTGTTTTTATAAAAGTTAAAATTATCTTGAATATAAAATTTTGGAAAATATTCAGCTTTTGCTAAATTTACACTTTCTTTAGCAAGATTGATTTGTTCTTTAGCTATCATTACTTCATAGTTTTGACTTTTTTCTTGTTGTGGATTTTCTAAAAAAGCATTCCCTTGCACTTTAAAATCTGTATTGCTTAAAATTTTAATCTCTTTTTGTATATTGGCAAGTTTTAATTCATTTTGACTGAGCTCTAATAAGCTTAAATGATATTTGGCTTTAATGCTTTCAAGTTCATCTTTAGGGCTAAGTCCTGCATCGTAAAATTTTTGCAATCTTTCAAAAGTTGATTTTAAAAAAGCTACTTTTTGTTGATTGGCTAGTAAAATTTTTTCAAGACTTAAGGTGTTAAAATAAAGTGTGATTGCATTTAGGGCAAGGTAATTTTTATTTTGTTCTTTATCTAAAAGGCTTAATTTTTCTTTGCTTTCTAAAGCCCTTAAATTGGCCTCTCTAGCACCCCCATCAAAAAGCAAAAAATTAAGAGAAACTTTAGCAAATAAACTTTCTTGTGGATCGATAATGAAGCGATCTTTATTGTTGGCTACATAAGCTGAGTTTAGACTAAGAGAGGGTAGGTAATTTCTAAAAGCTTGTTCTTTGTCCAAATTTGCTTGTTCGCTTTGCATTTGTTTAATGAGATAGGACTCATTATTTTGACTTAGTGCTATAAATTCGTGCAAATTAGAAGCTAACATTGCTAAGGGATAAAGAGCTAAAAACATAGCTGATTTTAAATATTTTTCAAACATTTGATATTTTAGTATGCTTTATATAAATTTCAATTGAAGTTTTTTATATAAAATAAAATTTATTTGTTTTAAACATAAATTTTGTTAAAATCCTAGCTTTAAAATTTTATATTTAGGATGAAAATTTGTCGGTAAAAAATATTAGAAATTTTTCTATTATAGCTCATATAGATCATGGAAAATCTACTCTTGCAGATAGGATTATTAGCGAGTGTGGTGCTATTAGTGATAGGCAGATGAGTTCGCAAGTTATGGATACTATGGATATAGAAAAAGAGCGTGGTATCACCATAAAAGCACAATCAGTGCGTTTAAATTATAAATTTAATAACGAAAATTTTGTTTTAAATCTTATTGATACTCCTGGCCATGTGGATTTTTCTTATGAAGTGAGTCGTTCTTTGGCAAGTTGTGAAGGGGCTTTACTTGTAGTAGATGCTTCTCAAGGTGTTGAAGCACAGACCATAGCTAATGTTTATATAGCACTTGAAAATAATCTTGAAATCATTCCTGTAATTAATAAAATCGATTTACCTAATGCTGATGTTGAAAAAGTCAAGCATGAAATTGAGCATATTATAGGTATAGATTGCAAAGATGCCATTTGCGTGAGTGCAAAAACAGGAGTGGGTATAAAAGAGCTTATAGAAACAATTATCACTAAAATCCCTGCACCAAAAACAGATGATGAAGCTCCTACTAAGGCTTTAATTTATGATTCTTGGTTTGATAATTATTTGGGTGCTTTGGCTTTGGTTAGGATTTATGAGGGAAGTATAGCTAAAAACGATGAAGTTTTAGTCATGAGTACAGATAAAAAACATGTAGTTCAAGATCTTTTTTATCCCCACCCTTTAAGTCCAATTAAAACTCAATCTTTACAATCAGGTGAAGTAGGCGTGGTGGTTTTAGGGCTTAAAACCGTAGGCGATGTACAAGTAGGCGATACCATCACTTTGGTAAAAAACAAAGTTAAAGAAGCCATAGGCGGTTTTGAAAAGGCTAAAGCTTTTGTGTTTGCAGGACTTTATCCTATAGAAACGGATAAATTTGAAGATTTAAGAGATGCTTTGGATAAGCTAAAGCTTAACGATAGTTCTATTACCTATGAGCCTGAAACTTCTTTGGCTTTAGGCTTTGGTTTTAGGGTAGGGTTTTTAGGACTTTTACACATGGAAGTGATCAAAGAAAGACTTGAGAGAGAATTTAATCTTGATTTGATTGCTACAGCTCCAACTGTGACTTATGAAATTTATCAAACCGATGGAGAACTTGTTAAAATTCAAAATCCTAGCGAGCTTCCTCCTGTTAATAAAATCGATCATATAAAAGAGCCTTATGTTAAAGCCACTATCATTACTCCAAGTGAATTTTTAGGGAATTTAATCACTCTTTTAAATCGCAAAAGAGGAGTACAGGTTAAAATGGACTATATCACACCTGAGCGCGTTTTGCTAGAATATGATGTGCCTTTAAATGAGATTGTGATGGATTTTTATGATAAATTAAAGTCCTTAACAAAAGGCTATGCGAGTTTTGATTATGAACCTATAGAATTTAGAGTAGGGGATTTGGTAAAACTTGATATTAAAGTGGCGGGTGAAAATGTTGATGCGCTAAGCATTATCGTGCCTAATGAAAAAGCACAAAGTAAAGGAAGAGAGCTTGTTAGCGCTATGAAAGAAATAGTTCCTAGACAGCTTTTTGAAGTAGCCATTCAAGCAAGTATTGGAAATAAAATCATCGCAAGGGAAACCGTTAAATCCATGGGTAAAAATGTGACAGCAAAATGTTATGGTGGGGATATTACTAGAAAAAGAAAGCTTTTAGAAAAGCAAAAAGAAGGTAAAAAAAGAATGAAAGCTATAGGTAAGGTAAATTTACCTCAAGAGGCTTTTTTGAGTGTTTTAAAGATAGATTGATGATAAATTTAAAACTTGGCTTGAAATTTGCTTGTATTTTTAATACAATTTTAAAATAATTTTCTAAGGAGAAAAAATGTTTAAAAAATTTTTGATTTTTATAGTGCCTATTTTATTTTTGAGTGCTTGCGCAACTAAACAAGATACTTTTGCTCAAGTTAATCAAATTTCTAAAAATTCTCAATGCAGTTCTTGTGAAAGTCCTGATGGCTTTGAAGCAAAGATTAAAGGGCTTTTATACATTAGCGATGTTGGAATTCAATGTTGTGCCAATAAACGCACTTTAGACACTGGTATTGCTTTAAAAAAGGTTTATTTGCATAGATTTTATGATTTAAAAGAAGGGCAAAAAGTTTTAAATGCTAAAGGGAAAAAGTTATTTGTTGATGTGAATTTTAATGCGGTATTTTATACTTATTTAAAACAAGAACTTGAAGCTAGAGGAATAGTTGTGCTTGACAATAACGATCAAAATTCACCTTATGTGAGTAAGATTGATTTAGAATTTGTATCTTATGGAGCAACTCAAGATACTACAGGATTACATTCAAAACTAGTAGGAGTTTTACAAGTTAGCGATATAAACAAAAATAAGAAATTTACAATCCGCACCAAGCAAGATGTACAAGGTTTCGATGATCTAAAAGAAACAACTTTTTATACTCATTTGTTAATAAAACAAATGGCAAATAAAGCAGCTAGTTTAATCTCTGAACTTTGAGGTGTATAAATTGCGGAGCTTTTGCTCTGCTCTGCTTTTGTGATTTATGTGAGCTAGAGCTTTCTGAATTTTCCTTAAATGTAAGAAAGCTTGATAATAATTTCAAAGTCTATTCTTTTTATAAATACCATGAAATACAACACTTGCTTCACTCTAAACATTATTTTTATGGTTATTTTGTTTATAAAATGCTTGCTAAATTAAGTTTTGCAAAATTTAAAGATTTTTTTGATCCTAGAATGACAATCAATGTTATAGCCTTAGATGATAAGGTTGAAGATATGCTTTATTCACATTCTGCTATTTTAGCTAGATATCTTAAAACAAAATTTGTAAAACCTGTTTTTAATGTTTTAAAAGCGCAAAATCATATTAAATATTCTGGAAAAAGTTTAGAATTTCGTCAAAAACATAAAAGAAATTATAAACTCTTAAAAACCATTCAAGAACCTGTAATTTTGGTAGATGATATTGTAACGACTGGTTCTAGCCTTTTGGAAGCTAAAAAAGTTTTAGAAGAAAATAAAATTTCTGTACTTTTTGCTCTTGTTTTAGCTGATGCAAAAGTTTAATATGCTATAATCAAAACTTTGAACTAATAGAAGGATTTTTATGGAGAATATTTTTAGCAAAGATTCTGATATTGAACTTGTAGATATAGAAAATTCTATAAAAAGTAGTTATTTAGACTATTCTATGAGTGTTATTATAGGTCGTGCTTTGCCTGACGCAAGAGATGGTTTAAAGCCTGTTCATAGAAGAATTTTATATGCTATGCAAAATGATGAGGCAAAAAGTAGAACAGATTTTGTCAAATCAGCCCGTATAGTGGGTGCTGTTATAGGTCGTTATCATCCACATGGAGATACAGCAGTTTATGATGCTTTGGTTAGAATGGCTCAAGATTTTTCTATGAGATATCCAAGTATTACAGGACAAGGCAACTTTGGATCTATAGATGGTGATAGCGCTGCTGCGATGCGTTATACTGAAGCAAAAATGAGTAAACTTTCTCATGAGCTTTTAAAAGATATAGATAAAGATACGGTCGATTTTGTTCCAAATTATGATGGTTCAGAAAGTGAACCTGATGTCTTACCTTCTAGGGTTCCAAATTTATTATTAAATGGTTCAAGTGGTATAGCTGTAGGTATGGCGACAAACATCCCACCTCATAGTTTAAATGAGTTGATAGATGGACTTTTATATTTGCTTGATAGTAAAGATGCAAGCTTAGAAGAGATTATGCAGTTTATCAAAGGTCCAGATTTTCCAACAGGTGGAATAATTTATGGTAAAAAAGGTATTATAGAAGCTTATCGCACAGGGCGTGGTCGTGTGAAAGTGCGAGCTAAAACTCATATTGAAAAAAAGACAAATAAAGATGTTATTGTTATAGATGAGCTTCCTTATCAAACCAATAAAGCTAGGCTTATAGAGCAGATTGCAGAGCTTGTTAAAGAAAAGCAAATTGAAGGAATATCTGAAGTAAGAGATGAGAGTAATAAAGAAGGAATCCGCGTTGTTATAGAGCTTAAACGTGAGGCTATGAGTGAAATTGTTTTAAATAATCTATTTAAATCTACCACTATGGAAAGTACTTTTGGTGTGATTATGTTGGCAATTCACAATAAAGAACCTAAAATTTTCTCTTTGTTAGAACTTTTAAATCTTTTCTTAACCCATAGAAAAACAGTTATTATTAGAAGAACGATTTTTGAACTTCAAAAGGCAAGAGCAAGAGCTCATATTTTAGAAGGTCTTAAAATTGCACTTGATAATATAGATGAAGTGATTGCTTTAATTAAAAATAGTTCTGATAATAATACCGCAAGAGATTCTTTGGTAGCTAAATTTGGTCTTAGTGAGCTTCAAGCCAATGCTATTTTAGATATGAAACTAGGTCGTTTAACAGGACTTGAAAGAGAAAAAATCGAAAATGAACTTGCAGAATTAATGAAAGAAATTGCAAGACTTGAAGAAATTTTAAAAAGTGAAACCTTGCTTGAAAATTTAATTCGCGATGAATTAAAAGAAATTAGAAGCAAATTTGATGTGCCACGTATTACTCAAATTGAAGATGATTATGATGATATTGATATTGAAGATTTGATTCCTAATGAAAATATGGTTGTAACTATTACCCATCGTGGTTATATTAAGCGTGTGCCTAGTAAACAATATGAAAAGCAAAAACGAGGCGGAAAAGGAAAATTAGCCGTTACGACTTATGATGATGATTTTATAGAAAGTTTCTTTACGGCAAATACACATGATACGCTTATGTTTGTAACAGATCGTGGACAGCTTTATTGGCTTAAAGTTTATAAAATTCCTGAAGGCTCAAGAACGGCTAAAGGAAAAGCAGTGGTAAATCTTATTAATTTACAAGCTGAAGAAAAAATCATGGCTATTATTCCAACCACGGATTTTGATGAGAGTAAATCTTTATGTTTCTTTACTAAAAATGGTATTGTAAAGCGTACAAATTTGAGTGAATATCAAAATATCAGAAGTGTAGGAGTTAGAGCGATCAACTTGGATGAAAATGATGAGTTGGTAACTGCTATTATTGTTCAAAGAGATGAAGATGAAATTTTTGTTAGTGGTGGTGAAGAAAATTTAGAAAATCAAGAAATTGAAAATTTAGATGATGAAAATCTTGAAAATGAAGAAAGTGTAAGCACACAAGGTAAAATGCTCTTTGCAGTAACCAAAAAAGGTATGTGTATCAAATTCCCACTTGCTAAAGTACGTGAAATCGGTCGTGTAAGTCGTGGGGTGACGGCTATTAAGTTTAAAGAGAAAAATGACGAATTAGTAGGTGCAGTTGTTATAGAAAATGATGAGCAAGAAATTTTAAGCATAAGTGCAAAAGGTATAGGAAAACGCACCAATGCTGGAGAATATAGATTGCAAAGCAGAGGTGGTAAGGGTGTAATTTGTATGAAACTTACAGAAAAAACCAAAGATCTTATTAGCGTAGTTATAGTAGATGAAACTATGGATTTGATGGCTCTTACAAGTTCAGGCAAGATGATACGTGTTGATATGCAAAGCATTAGAAAAGCAGGGCGTAATACAAGTGGCGTCATTGTAGTTAATGTGGAAAATGACGAGGTGGTTAGCATCGCTAAGTGTCCTAAAGAGGAAAATGATGAGGATGAGTTAAGCGATGAAAACTTTGGTTTAGATTTGCAATAAGTTTAAAGTTGGAACGCTTATTGCTTTTTATTTTACTAATTACAATATTTTGAAGGTGTAAAAATGAAAAAAATTTATTTTATGCTAGCAATAGCAGGAATTTTCGCTGGTTGTGTACCAAGTGCAAACAGTGCAACTAAAAATTCAAGTGCAAATAGCACTGCTCCATCTCAAGATGTTATCGTGCAAAAAGTCGATAAAGATGATGTGCGTGATATTATCAGAGAAGAAAAAATGTTGGCTCCAGATGCTAGCGAAACGGAACTTAGTTTTACAGCAGTTGGTGAAGGGATTGCTCCGATGAATACAGTTTCTACTGCTCAAGCCCTAGCTTTAGCAAAAAGAGCAGCGATTACAGATGCTTACAGACAGCTTGCAAGTAAGCTTTATGGTGTGAAAGTGAATGGCAAAGACACTGTAAAAGATGCAATGCTTAGAAGTTCAACTATTACTGCGCAAGTAAATGGTTTGATAAAAAATGCAAGTATTATTGATGAGAATTTTAATCAAGGGCTTTATAGAGTAAACTTAGAACTTAAAATCGATGCAGACAAGTGGAAAGAATTGTTTGCTTATTAATTTTTCTTAGCTTTAAGCTTTTTGCCCAAGATGAATTTATTTTTTGGGCAGAGCTTTCTAGTAAAAATTTCATTCTCTTTCATCAAAATCAAAATTTATCCTTAGCAATGACGCAAAGCGAAAATGTTGAAGAACAATGGGTATGTGAAATTTCTTATAGTGATCAAGATTTAAAAGTTTTACCTCGAACTTCTTTAGGATTAATTGATGATAATATGCTAAAAACAATTAAATTTAATTTTTTAAATTCTCATAAAGATGAGTTAAGTGATTGCTTTATAGGAGCTAAAATCAGTGTTAAGGATATTGTTAATACCGACTTATTACGTGCTCAAAGTGAAACCTATGTTAAAATTTTACCCTTGCGTTTTACCGTGGAATTTGGCGAACAAAATGCGATAATTTATTATCTTAAAAAAAAGTAAATTCAAAATTAAGCGCAAATTGGATACTATAGCAGAAATTTTTTAAAAGGCTTAGGATGAATTTAGTCATAGTAGAAGATGATATTAATATGCGCAAATCCTTAGAAATTGCATTAGCAGAGTATGAAGAATTTAATATTAAATCTTATAAATCTGCTACTGAAGCTTTAAAAAAAATAGATGAGAATACAGATTTGATTATTACAGATATTAATATGCCAGGAATTGATGGCATAGAATTTGTTAAAGCCTGTGAAAATAAATATGATTTTATTATTATGACAGGAAATGCTACTTTAAGTCGTGCTATAGAAGCGGTTCGTTTGGGAGTAAAAGATTTTTTAACCAAGCCTTTTGATGTTGATACTTTAGTCGAGGCTATTAAGCGTGCTAAAATCATAAGAGAAAAAACAGCCGATAAAAAAAGCAAAAAAAATGAAAAAAAAGAAGAAAATAAAGATTTTTTTTCAACTTCTCCTAATTTAGAAAAAACATTAAATTTAAGTCAAAAAGCGGCTAAAACTGATGCCTCTGTAATGTTTTTTGGAGAGAGTGGAGTAGGAAAAGAGGTATTTTCTCGTTATATTCACACTCATTCTAAACGCTCTAATAAGCCTTTTGTTGCTATTAATATGGCAGCCATTCCTGCAAATTTGATTGAAAGTGAGCTTTTTGGTTTTGAAAAAGGTGCTTTTACTGATGCTAATGCAACTAAAATAGGGCTTTTTGAAATGGCTAATGAGGGTACTTTGTTTTTAGATGAAATTGGCGAAATGCCTTATGAAATTCAAGCCAAACTTTTAAGAGCTTTGCAAGAAAAAGAAATTACGCGACTTGGAAGTACGAAAAGCATCAAAATAGATGTAAGAATTATCAGTGCAACTAATGCAAATTTAGATGAAAAAATAAAAAATGGCGAATTTCGTTCAGATTTATATTATCGTTTAAATACTGTTCCTATTAATATCCCGCCTTTAAGAGAGCGCAAAGAAGAAATTTTAGGTATAGCTCAAAAGGTTTTAGAAGATACTTGTAAAGAATATGATTTTAAGGAAAAACAGCTCAGCCAAGAAGCTAAAAATGCTTTACTTGAATATGATTTTCCTGGTAATATTAGAGAATTAATATCCGTTGTACAAAGAGCTTGTATTTTAAGTGAAAATGATGAAATTTCAAGTGAAGATTTGTTCTTAGAAGCTAGAAGTATAAAAAAAGATGTAAAGAATTTAGAGAAAGAATTGATTTGTGAAGTTCTTTTAAGTGTAGATTATGACAAGGATCAAGCTTCTCAAATTTTAGGTATGGATATAAAAATTTTAAATGAAAAAATTAAAAAATATCAAATAAAGGATAAGTAATGTCAAAAAAACAAAAAATAGCTATTGTGGGTGCTACTGGTGCGGTTGGGGAAGAGCTTTTAAATGTTTTAGATGAACTTGATTTTCCAGTGGAAAGTATTTTACCTTTAGCAAGTGCAAAAAGTGTAGGTAGTGAAGTAGAATTTAAAGGCAAAACTTATAAAGTCAAAGAACTTACTGAAAATGTATTTAAAGAAAATCCTATTGATATTGCTTTTTTTAGCGCAGGTGGAAGTGTGAGTGAAAAATATGCTAAATTTGCAGTAGAATCGGGTGCTGTTGTTATTGATAATACAAGTCATTTTAGAATGGAAAAAGATGTTCCTTTGGTGGTTCCTGAATGCAATCCTGAGGATATTAAAGATTGGAAAAAAACAGGGATTATTGCTAATCCAAATTGTTCTACTATACAAATGGTACAAGTTTTAAAACCTTTAAATGATGCATTTAATTTAAAGCGTGTTGATGTAAGTACCTATCAGGCTGCAAGTGGAGCAGGAAAAGAAGGAATGCAAGAATTGGTTGAAGCCATGCAAAGTTTTTTTGCTTTTAAACTTGATGAGTTTAAATCTCAAACTTTTCCTTATACTTTGGCACTTAATCTTATTCCACAAATTGATGTTTTTATGGATAATGATTACACTAAAGAAGAGCTTAAAATGGTCAATGAAACTCAAAAAATTTTACATAAAAATTTAGAAGTTTCGGCAACTTGTGTTAGAGTGCCTGTTTTAAGAAGTCATAGCGAGGCTATTACAATGCATTTTGAAAAAGAAATAGATGTAAAAAAAGCTAAAGAAATTTTAGAAAAAGCACCAAGTGTTGTTGTCATAGATGATCCTAAAAATAAAAAATACCCTATGCCTTTAATGACAAGTGATACTAATGAAACTTATGTAGGAAGAATTCGCACTGATGTGTATGATAAAAAAATACTCCATCTTTGGTGTGTGGCAGATCAAATTCGCGTAGGTGCTGCAACAAACGCTGTGCGTATTGCGCAAAAATGGTTAGAATTAAAAAATAAATAAGGAAAAAAATGTTAGAGAAAATATTTGAATCTTTGCTTGTTAGAAGTCGTATTGTTACAATTTTACCCGTAATTTTTGGTTTAATTGGAGCTTTTGTATTGTTTTTTATTGCAAGTTATGATGTTTTAAAGGTTATATTTTATACTTATAATTATTTTTTTGATGCAGGTTCTAATGTGGATTTGCATGAGGATGTGGTGGCTTTAATTATAGGAGCTGTTGATCTTTATCTTATGGCTTTAGTTTTGTTTATTTTTTCTTTTGGAGTTTATGAGCTTTTTATCAGCGAAATAGAAGAATTTAAACAAACAAAACAAAGCAAGGTTTTAGAGGTGCATAGCTTAGATCAATTAAAAGACAAGCTTGCAAAAGTTATCATTATGGTCTTAGTGGTAAATTTCTTTCAAAGGGTTTTGCAGATGAAATTTGCTACTCCTGTGGATATGGCTTTTCTTGCTGGATCGATTTTAGCTCTTTGTGTAGGACTTTATTTTTTACATAAAGGTGGTCATTAACAAGGATTATCTTTTTTTGATATAATCGTTTTTTGTGTTTAAAGAATAAAAATGAAAAAAATATTTTTAATTGGTATGATTTTAAATCATTTTGTTTTTGCAGCTTCGTTAGATGAAGTCTTTAAAGATATAGAAGTTTCAGGGACTGTTCGTTATTGCTATGATATTAAAAAAGAAAAAAAATACAACAAAAAAACACATAGATATCAAAATAAAACACAAACGGAAATTACAATAAAATAAGGAAAATCATGATTATACGATGGTTGTTTATTAGTTCAATATTTGTTGTTGCGCTTTTTGGTATTAACTTGAAATCATTTTTTACTTATACCTTTGATGCAAATAAGCAATATGATATGGAAAAAGCGAAGGCTTTGTATTTTCAAAATAAATGCAATACTTGCCATGGAGATAATGCTGAAAAGAGTGTTATAGGATCTAGAATTTTAAAAGATATGTCTCCTGAGGATATTAAAGGAGCTTTGATAGGTTATACTCTTGATAGTAGTAGCTCTACAACAGCTTCTCAAATGGCTTTTTATGCTAGAAATTTAAGCCACGAGGATATAGATAATATTATTGCTTATATTAAAGGTGGAAATTTTGCGCTTGATTTGCAAGTAAAAGACCTTCTTGAAGAAGAACCTGCGCAAAAAACAAAACATAATATATTTCTAAAATAAAATGTAAAAACTATAATTAAAAGGAATGCTATGAAAAAACTAACTTTAACTTTAAGTGTTTTAACTATGGTAAATTGCTTATATGCTAAGGATATTAATATAGGGATAGTTTTACCTTTAACTGGAACTGTGGCAGCTTATGGGCAAGATGTTTTTAACGGAATTGAACTGGCTAATAAGCTACAACCAAAACTTTCAAATGGAGATGTTATTAAACTTATCACAATAGATACAAAAGGAGATAAACTTGAAACTTCAAACGGAGTTAATCGTTTAATAGCAACAGATAAAGTCCTTGGGATTATTGGTGAAGCTACAACTCCAAATACCATTCAAGCTATTTCTATAGCAGAAGAGAAAAAAATTCCTCTAATAGCTCCAGTGGCATCTGGAGATAAATTGCTAGATAAAAAGAAATATGCAAGTAGAGTTTGTTTTAAAGACAGTTTTCAAGGAGATAAATTTGCTACTTATGTATCTAAGGATTTAGGGCTTAAAAATGCCGTTATCATCATAGATCAAAGCAATGTTTATTCTTTAGGTTTGGCAAGAGCTTTTGAAAATTCTTTTAAGAATAATGGTGGGAAAATTATAAAAAAACTTGTTATTAATTCAGGAGATAAAGATTTTAGAGCTGTGGTTTCGCAACTTAAGAGTTTAAATCCTGATTTTGTTTATATGCCTATTTATCATCCTGAAGCTGCTTTAATTGCGAGACAAGCAAGACAAATTGGTTTTGATAAACTTTTAGCAGCAGGAGATGGTGTTAATAATCAAACTTTTATAGATCTTGGCGGAAGTGCTGTTAATGGAGTGATTTTCACTGATAGTTTTGATTATAACAATCCATCTACACAATTAGGAAAAGATTTTGTTGCAGCTTATGAGAAAGTTAAAGGAACAAAAGAACTTCCAGCATTTTCGGCTATGGGGGCTGATGCGTATTTTGTAATATTAAATGCTATGAATGCTTGCGTTGATAATCTTAGCAGTGAATGTATTAATAGCAAAATTCATCAAACTAAAGATTTTCAAGCTGTTGGTGGTGTGATTAGCATAGATGAAAGCGGTAATGCTATTCGTTCTGTTGTGATTAAAGAAATTCAAAATCAAAAACAAAATTATAAAACAATTATAAATCCATAATTACTAAAATAAAGGTAGAGAATGAAAAAAAGTTTAATTTTAGCAAGTATTCTAAGTTTAAGTTTAAGTGCTGCGGAAGTCAAAATAGGAGTTGTTTTACCACTTAGCGGAGCTACTGCAGCATATGGACAAAGTGCACTAGAAGGGATTAAACTTGCAAATTCAATGCAATTAACTTTAAGTAATGGAGATAAGGTTTCTCTTGCTATTATTGATACTAAAGGTGATAAATTAGAATCTTCGAGTGGAGCAAATCGTTTAGTTTCTCAAGATAAAGTTATAGGTCTTATAGGGGAAATGGTTACTGCTAATACATTGCAAGTTATGCGCGTAGCAGAAGATAATAAAATTCCATTGATCGCTCCTGCTGCAACTGGTGATAGATTGCTTGATAAAAAAATATATTCTTCTCGAGTATGTTTTATGGACAGTTTTCAAGGTTCATCTTTAGCAAAATATGTTTTTTCAAAACTTAATTACAAAAGTGCTGTTATTGTAGTAGATCAAAGCACTGACTATTCCTTAGGTTTAGCAAAAGCTTTTGAAAAACAGTACAAGTCTAATGGTGGTCAAATTCTTAGAATTTTAAGAGTTAATTCAGGTGATAAAGATTTTAGAGCTATTGTAGCTCAAGTTAAAAGTTTAAATCCAGAATTTATTTTTTTACCGCTTTATTATAGCGAAGCTTCTTTATTTGCAAGACAATCAAAACTCGCAGGTTTAAATATTCCTATGGGTTCTGCAGATGGAGTTGCTGATCAAACTTTTATTAGTTTAGCTGGAGATGCAAGCGAGGGTTATATTTTCACAGATAGTTTTGATGCTAATAATCCAACTACAAAATTAAGCAAAGAATTTATCAGTGTTTATGAAAAAGCTAAAGGAACAAAAGAAGTTCCAAATTTTTCAGCTATGGGTGCTGATGCGTATTTTGTAATGCTAAATGCTATGAATGCTTGCGTTGAAAATCTTACTAGTAAGTGTGTCAATGAAAAAATTCACCAAACTAAAAATTATCAAGGTGTTTCTGGTGTTATCAGTATTGATCAAACAGGAAATGCAACTCGTTCTGTAGTGGTTAAAGAAATTAAAAATCAAAAGCAAAATTATAAAGATATTATCAATCCTTAAAGGAAAAATAGAAAGATTATGGATTCTACTTTATTTTTACAACAACTTGTTAATGGACTTAGTTTGGGCAGTATGTATGCCCTTATTGCTGTTGGCTATACGATGGTTTATGGTGTGTTAAGACTTATTAATTTTGCTCATGGCGATATTATGATGGTTGGTGCTTATGCAGCTCTTTTTTGCATGACTAATCTAAATGTTCCTTTTCTAGGAGCTTTGTCTTTGGCAATGATTTTTGCTGCCTGTGTTGGAATAGCTACAGATAGAATCGCTTATAAACCTTTAAGACGGGCTCCTAGAATTTCATTGTTGATTACAGCAATCGGTATTAGTTTTTTCTTGCAAAATCTTTTTAATATGCTTTTTACTTCAACACCTAGAACTTTTACACCGCCAAGTTATTTTGAGGAAAGTGTTAATTTTGGTGGAGTGATAACAACTTATGGTTCTTTAATGGTTCCTGCTCTTACATTTGTTATTTTAATAGCAGTGTTATGGATTTTGTATAAAAGCAAATATGGTATAGCTATTCGTGCTTTGGCATTTGATATACAAACAGTAAATTTAATGGGTATAGATGCAAATCGTATTATTGCTATAGTTTTTGCCCTAGGTTCAGCTTTGGCAGCAGTTGGGGGTGTTTTTTGGGCTGCAAATTATTACTCTGTTGAACCTACTATGGGAACTTTAATAGGTTTGAAAGCTTTTGCTGCTGCCGTTTTAGGAGGTATAGGTTCTGTAGTAGGTGCAGTTTTGGGTGGACTTATTATAGGATTTACTGAAGTTGTTGTTGTGGCTTTTTTTCCAGATTTATCAGGCTTTAAAGATGCATTTGCTTTTATTTTTTTGGTGTTTATATTGTTATTTAGGCCTACGGGAATTTTAGGTATAAATTTTGAAAAGAGTAGGTTTTAATGATGGTTAAAATTAAGGTTTCACATTTAATCTTTTTAATTGCTTCAATTATTTTTATTTTCATTTCTCCTTATATTTTTGGGGACTATGGATTAAACATTGTTAATCAAATTGCTATTTTTATTATTTTGGCTGTGAGTTACAACCTTATTAATGGTGTAACTGGACAATTTTCACTAGAACCCAATGGATTTGTTGCGATTGGAGCTTATGCAGCTGCTTTAGTTCTTTTAAGTGCTGATGCAAAAAATGATCAGTTTTTTTTAGATGGTCCTAGTTCTTTTATTTTAGCTATCCATTCAAATTCCTTTATTCTAGCTTTAATTGTAGCTGGAATTTGTTCATCTTTGCTTGCCCTGATTTTAGCTTTTGCTGTATTTCGCGTGAGAGGGGATTATTTAGCTATTGTAACTTTAGGCTTTGGAATAATTATTAAAATAGCTGCTATTAATTTTCCTTCTATTACTAATGGCTCAAGAGGACTGGTAGATATTCCACAATTTTCCACGATCTATTGGACAGGTGGTATTGCTATTGTAGCGGTTATTTTAATTTTAAATATAGTTTATTCTAAATATGGTCGTGCAATGAAGGCTATAAGAGATGATGAAGATGCTGCAAGTGCCATGGGAATAAATACTTTTTGGATAAAAACTTTAGCTTTTGGCACTTCAGCATTTTTAGAAGGTGTAGGTGGTGGACTTTTAGCTTGTCTGTTGACTACCGTATCTCCAACTCAATTTGATTTTTTACTTACTTTCCAGCTTTTGATTATTATTGTTTTGGGTGGACTTGGTTCTACTACAGGCGCTATCATAGGTGCGATATTGGTTATTGGTGGAAGCGAGTGGCTTAGATTTTTAGATGAGTTAAATATAAAAATAGATTCTTTAAATCTTGATATCCAATCAACACCAGGACTTAGAATGGTTGTTTTTTCTATTGTTCTGATTTTAGTAATGCTTTTTGCAAGAAAAGGCATAATGGGTTATTACGAGTTGAGTGATGTGATTAGAGGGATTAAAAAGCGTTTTAAAAGGAGTAAAAAATGATTTTGGAATTAAAACAAATTTCAAAAAGTTTTGGTAGTGTTAGGGCTATTAATGAAACTTCTTTTAAAATCAATGAGGGTGAAATTTTTGCTTTAATTGGACCTAACGGGGCTGGTAAAACAACTCTTTTTAATATTATAACAGGTAACTATAAACCTAGTTCAGGTTCGGTTGAATTTCTAGGAGAAAGAATTGATCACTTAAAACCTCATAAGATTGTGCATTTAGGAATAGCTAGAACATTTCAAAATATTAGACTTTTTTCAAGTATGAATGTGCTTGAAAATGTTCTTATTGGTTTTAATAAACAAATGAAATATAATATTTTTGAAGCCTTTTTGCATTTAGGGCGTTTTGGAAAAATAGAACAAGTATTTAAAGAGAAGGCTTATGCAATATTAGAAGAACTTGGTATTGTAGAATTTGCTCATGAAAAGGCTACTAGCTTAAGTTATGGGCAACAAAGAAAAGTTGAGATTGCAAGAGCAATGGCTACTCAGCCAAGATTGTTATTGC
Organism: Campylobacter sp. BCW_6466; assembly: GCF_001762835.1. NCBI lineage: Bacteria > Pseudomonadati > Campylobacterota > Epsilonproteobacteria > Campylobacterales > Campylobacteraceae > Campylobacter > Campylobacter sp. BCW_6466. The sequence continues at coordinate 64,586 of NZ_MJXO01000031.1, read as the reverse complement.
TTGATGAGCCAGCCGCTGGGATGAATAGCTCCGAGAGCGATGAACTTGCTGAGCTCATTTTTAAATTACGAAAAGATTATAAAATTAGCGTTTTGCTTATAGAGCATGACATGAAATTTGTAAATAAATTGTGCGATCGCGTATTGGTGCTTGATTATGGAAAAACAATTTTTGAAGGTAAACTTTGCGATGCTGTAAATCATAAAGAAGTAATTGCTGCGTATTTAGGGGATTTTGATGCTAATAGTTAAAGATTTGCATGTTTATTATGGATTAATTGAAGCTGTTAAAGGGATTGATTTTAAAGTGGAAACAGGTCATATTGTTTCTCTTATAGGTTCAAATGGAGCAGGTAAAACTTCAACTTTAAATGCGCTTTTAAACTCAGTTAAAAGAACTGGTGGGGTTAATTTCTTAGGTTATGATACTAAAAGGCATTTAACTCATACTTTAGTTCAAAAAGGTATAGCTTTAGTTCCTGAAGGAAGACGTGTTTTTATCAATTTAAGCGTAGAGGAAAATTTAAAAATAGGTGCTTTTAATAATGCTGAAAATTATGAGCATTTAAGAGAGCAAATGTATAAACTTTTTCCAAGACTTGCAAGCAAAAAGCATGCTTTAGCTGGAACATTGAGTGGAGGGGAAGCGCAAATGCTTGCGATTTCAAGGGCTTTAATGAGTGAACCAAAACTTTTGATGTTGGATGAGCCTTCTTTGGGACTTGCTCCAAAGATTGTGGGTGAAGTTTTTGATATTATTGTGCGTTTAAAAGAAGAGGGTATAACTATTCTTTTGGTAGAGCAAAATGCTTATTCTGCATTAAAAATAAGTGATTACGCTTATGTTTTGGAAAATGGTCGCATTGTAATGGAAAACGAGGCTAAAAATTTAATAGGTGATGATGAGATTAGAAAGAAATATTTAGGGCTTTAAAATTTAAAGGAAAAAGAATGAAAAATATAATAAAAAGCATAGGGGATTTAAAAGTTTCGGTTGTATTGTTTTTGCTTTTTGCGCTTTTTTGTGCTTTGGCAACTTTTATTGAAAGTGCTTATGGAACTCCTACGGCTTGGGCAATGGTTTATGATACTTTTTGGTTTGAATATATACAACTTTTACTTGGTATTAATTTACTATGCGGGATGTTTCGTTATAAAATGTTTGGGCTTAAAAAATTGCCTTTAATGATTTTTCATATTTCTTTTTTATTTATTTTAGTGGGTTCGGCAATGACAAGATATGCTGGTTTTGAAGGTATTTTACCTATTAGAGAGCATACTCAAAATTCACTTATAGAAAGTTCTAAGACTTCTTTGCGCATTTCTGCTATAAAAGATGGAGAACGCTATAGTGCGGTTAATGATCGTTATATAGGAAATTTGCCTTTTGCTAATTCTTTTAAACTAAAACTTAATTTAGGTGATGATCAAGCTGTATTAAAATATAAAGATTTAATCTTAAATGCTCATTATACTTATAAAGAAAATAATAATTCTGATCCTTTATTGGTTTTAATGCTTTCTCAAAAAGGATCTCAAGGTGTTGATGTTAAATTTGAAAAAGGTGAAGTTAAGAATATAGAAGGGGTTAACTTTGCTTTTATGAATGATAATGTTAAAGCACCTTTTGTAAAAATTGACGAAAATTTAACTTTAAGTTCAAGTGAAAACTTACATTTTCTAAGTATGTTAGATGGACAAAATTTAGACCTTAAAATTGGAGAAAAGGCAAATGCTAAGGAAAGAAGGCTTTATGAAATTAATGATATTAGTTTTGTAGTTAAAGCTGCTTCTTTGCATGCGCAAGAAGCTTTAGAAGGCTCCAATAGACCTCAAGATGAAAGTTTTTGGTTATGGTTTAAATCTGCTTGGTTGGAAGTGGGTAGAACTATGTTGATTTCTACTTTTGGCGAGCCTCAAAATTGGAAAAATTCTTTATTGTTGCATTTTAAAGATTTTGCCTTAAGCAATGAGAATAAAAACTTAGAATTAACTGGCTCTAATGCTTTAAAATTAGAATTAAGCTATAAAAATGAAAGTAAAGAATTTTATATTTTTGAATATAATAAACCTATTATGATAGAACTTGCGGGTCAAAAATTCTTTATTTCTTGGGCGCTTTCTTATGAACAATTGCCTTTTGATATTTATTTAAGAGATTTTGTATTAGATCGTTATCCAGGTTCTATGTCTCCAGCTTCTTATGCAAGTGAAATTACCGTAAAAAATAATAATGAAAATTTTGATTATAGAATTTTTATGAATAATGTTTTAGATTATGATGGCTATAGATTTTATCAAAGTTCTTATGATCAAGATGAAAAAGGGACTGTTTTATCTGTAAATAAAGATCCAGGTAAAATACCAACTTATATAGGTTATTTTTTGCTTTGTCTTGGAATGTTTATGAATTTTTTAAATCCACATTCTAGATTTAGAACTTTGGCAAGATTAATTAATAAAGACACTTTAAAACATACAAGTGTGATTATTTTTATTTTATTGCTATCTTTTGGCTCTGAAAAGACTTTTGCTCAAGATTTAAATTCGACCTTACCTGTGGTAAATACTAATCATGCTAAAGCTCTTGCTACTTTAATAGTTCAAAAATCAGCAGATGGAAGAATGGTGCCTTTTGATACGCTATCAAGAGAAATTTTAGAAAAAATTCATCAAAGTGATAGCTATAAGAGTCAAAATTCTAACGCTGTTATGCTTTCCATGCTCGTTGATGTAGATAAATGGCAAATGGAACCTTTTATTTTAATGCCACAAAATCAAGCAGTTCGTGATGCTATTGCAAATATTTTAGAAATTCCTAGCGCTAAATATATTTCTTATAAAGATTTCTTTGATGAGAATAACCGATATAAACTTCAAAAATATGTTGAAAATGCAAATCGTAAAAACCCAAATGCAAGAGGAGTTTTTGATAAGGAAATTATAAAACTAGATGAAAGAGCTAATGTTGTAAATTTAGTTTTTAGTGGTGAATTATTTAAATTTATTCCTGTTCAAAATAATCCAAATAATGTTTGGCTTGCACCTTTTTCTGCTGTAACTACTCTTAAGGGGGATGAAGGGCATATTGTTTTGGCTTTAATACAGAATTATTTTAGCGCCGTGGAAAATGCTTTTAAAGATGGTAATTGGACTAGAGCTGATGAAGGCTTGAAATTTATCAAAGAATATCAAGAAAAAATAGGATATAAAGTCATGCCTAGTAAAACCAAGGTTGAAATGGAAATTTTTTCTAATAAGGCTGAAATTTTCGTTAAACTCGCTCCTGTATATTTAATTGCGGGTTTTTTACTTTTGATTCTTGTTTTTTCTAAAATGGTCGTACCGAATTTAAAAATCTCTTTTATATTTAAAGTGGTATATGTTTTAAATGTTTTAGCTTTTGTAATTCATACAGTAGGTCTTGGACTTCGTGCTTATTTATCAGGTCATGCTCCATGGAGTAATGGCTATGAAAGTATGGTGTATATAGCTTGGGCATTGTCTTTATCGGGTATATTTTTCTCTAGAAAAAGTCCTATAGCCTTGTCATTAACTTCTATTTTATCCGGTGTTGTATTAATGGTTGCACATTTAAGTGAAATGAATCCGCAAATTACAAATCTTGTTCCTGTGCTCAATTCTTATTGGCTTAGTATTCATGTATCTGTTATTACTGCTAGTTATGGATTTTTAGGACTTTGTGCCTTACTTGGTATCTTTACACTGTTCTTAATGTGTTTTCTTAAGAAAGATGGAAAATATAATCTTAATATTTTGAGAAATATTACAGAGGCTACAAGAATTAATGAAATGGCAATGATTTTTGGACTTTGTTTGCTTACTGTAGGAAATTTTTTAGGTGCAATTTGGGCAAATGAAAGTTGGGGGAGATATTGGAGTTGGGATTCTAAGGAAACTTGGGCTTTAGTTAGCATTTTGGTTTATGCAGCAATTTTGCATCTTAGAATGATTCCAAAATATTGTAATCAATTTGTGTTTGCTTTATGGAGTATGTTTGCTTATTGGGTTATTATTATGACTTATTTTGGAGTAAATTACTTTTTAACAGGACTTCATTCTTACGCTGCAGGCGAAGCGGCTCAAATTCCTAATTATGTTTATTGGGGATTTGCGTTGATGGTGGTTTTAGCTCTTTTTGCAAGAAGGAATCGAAATTTTGTGGGCAAACTTTAAATGAGCCATATTTTTTTGGTTATTTTTTGTGCTGCTTTAGCGCTTTTATTGTTTTTAGGCATAATTGCTTATCTTATTACAAGTGATGGCAAAAAAACAGTTAAAAAGCAAAAAACTAGCCAAAAGCAGCATGTAGCTGAAAAGACTAAAAAATTTGATACAGACTTAGATAAAATGATAATTGCTGCTTCCGATGTTAAGCTAACAGATGTTGAATTAAAAGAACTTGCCAAACTTTATGTGCAGACACATAAACTTGGTTCAAAAACTTCTAAAGAATTAGATGAAGCAACAAAAAAGAAACTAGAATTTGTTTCTGCTTTGGCTGCAAATATTAATGCAAGTGCACAAACAGTCAGTTACTTAAATAAAGAACTTAAGAAAATTTCTGGATCTTACAAAAAAGAAATTGATGCTTATGAGCATATAGGATTAGCTAAAAGAAAAATTAAAGAAGATAAATAATATGGTGCGCTCAAGAGGATTCGAACCTCTGGCCTTTTGAACCGCAATCAAATGCTCTATCCAGCTGAGCTATGAGCGCAAAAATAAGTTAAAATTATATATAAATATTCTTAAAATAAGCAAAATTTTGCTTATTTTGTTTGTTTTTTAGCTTTTTTACCTTCATCTAAATCAAATTCTTTAGTCTTTTTTGAATGATAAAATATAAAACCTACAATCAAAATACAGCAAATCAAAGAAAAAATATAAAGTGTGCCATAAGGGCTATCTTTGAAAAAAAGATTATTAGTATTCATTCCAAAAAATCCTACGATCAAATTTAAAGGCAAGAAAATAGAAGAAAGTATACTTAAAAGATAAATACTTTTATTCATTTTTTCATTTTTAATTGCACTTGTTAATGTATAAAGAGTATCAACTCTTGCTAGATGTTCTTTGGTGTTTTTAATTAAGATGCCGATGGATAAATTTAAAATTTTTAAATGTTTTTTGTACTGTGCTTGTTCACTAAGCAAAAGATTGAAAGCTTCGCTTAGAAGATTAATTTGCTTTAGATTTTTGTTGATTTTTTGTCTTAACACAAAGGATTTTTTGTAAAAATTTTTAACAAAACCACCTTTTAAGATAATACCTTCTTTGTGTTCTAAAAGGTTTTGAAAATGAGTATTTTGTACTTTAAAATCTTCTAAAATGGATTTAATAAAATTTGAAAATTCTTCTATACTAGAAAGCTTAAATTCTTCATCTTGAAGTTTGTAAATTTTCTCATCATTAAAAAGCCAAGTTTCCAAATTTAATCCCACATAAACAAAAATTTTTTGTCCATAAATTTCACTATAGAAAGTTTCTAAATTCTTTGCTTGCAGGATTTTTTTTAGATTTTCATGTAGTTCTAGCATTTTATTTGCCTCTTAAGTGATAAAAATTTCTTTTAAATTGCGTAAAAGAATTATTCAAAATTGCTTCACGCATCTTTCTTGCAAGTTCAAGGTAATAATGTAGATTGTGCAAACTTGCCAAACGAAAAAAAGTAAGTTCTTTAGCTTTGAAAAGATGGTTCAAATAACCCCTTGAAAAATTACGACAAGTATAACATGAGCAAACAGGATCTATAGCTTCATGATCATTGATAAATTCTGCTTTTTTGATATTAAATTTTCCAAAACTTGTGAAAAATGTTCCATTTCTTGCATTTCTAGTTGGCATCACGCAGTCAAACATATCTACCCCTCGCTCAACATTTTCTACTAAATCTTCAGGAGTTCCTACGCCCATTAAATATCTCGGACGATTTTCATCTAGATAAGGGTTTAAATTTTGCACTGTTTCATACATTAAGGTATTTTCTTCTCCCACGCTAAGCCCACCTATAGCTAAACCATCAAATGGCATTTCGTTTAAACTTAAAGCACAACGCTTTCTTTCTTCATAATTTGTACCACCTTGAATAATACCAAAAATATTTTGCCCTATACCTATACCTTTATTTTGCATATTTTTATGATAAGTAATAGCCTCTTTTGCCCAAAGTATAGTACGATCAACAGAAATTTTAACCCTTTCTTTGGTTGCGGGTAGGGCTACTAAATCATCTAAAATCATCATAATATCAGAGTTAAAATCATATTGAGTATCTAAAACACTTTTTGGAGTAAAAAGATGACGACTCCCATCGATGTGACTTTTAAATTCTATACCTTCATTAAAATGTTTGGAATTTTTACTTAAAGAAAAAGCTTGAAAACCACCGCTATCGGTTAAAAAACTTCTATCAAATTTCGTAAAACCATGCAAACCTCCAAAATCTTTTACCACTTTGGAAGTTGGACGCAAGTACATGTGATAGGTATTTGCTAAAATAATTTTTGCATCAAGCTCGTTTTTCATATCATTAGCATCAAGACTTTTAACCGCTCCTACTGTGCCAACAGGCATAAAAATAGGGGTTAAAAAAGTGCTGTGTGCGGTAGCGATTTCACAAACCCTTGCCATTCCATCTTTATGCTTTAATTTAAATTCCATTTGTTATAATTTCCTTTTTGGAGTTTAAAATGAATAATATTTTAATTATAATAGACGGTATTTTAGCAAAGCATTTCTTAGAAAGGCTTTGTTTTGAAAAAGGCTTAGGTTACTTTTTTACAGTAGTGTGTCAAAATAGTGAAAAAAATAACTTAAATATTTCTAGTGAGTATATTGACTTGCATTATTTTGATCCTACAAGCACAGCGCGTCTTGAAAATATTATGAGTAAAGATTTTAAACAGGCTTTTATTTATATGCAAGATGAATTTGAAACTAAAAAAAGTTATGAGGCTTTGCGCTCTTTAAATCCAAATTTAGAAATAGAAATAATGGATTTTTGGGGGTTAAGTGTTAATGATACTCATGCAAATTTAGCTGATGCTAGAATGACTTTAAGCCGTAGATTTATGGATTTTTTACCAGATATTGCTTTAACAGCTCAGTATATAGGACTTGGGGTTGGAGAGATTATGGAAGTAAAAATTCCAGCAGGATCTATTTTTGCTTATAGGCACATAAGTTCAATACAACAAAAAAGGTGGCGCATAGTCCTTATTTATAGAAATTCTAAGATTTATTTTGTAAAACCATCTTTTGTTTTAGAGCCAAATGATAGCATTTTGATCGTTGGAGATCCTGTTGTTTTACAAAGTATTTTTCATAATATAAGAGGCAAAGCAGGGCAATTTCCTATGCCTTTTGGAAGTAATGTTTTTGCTTTAATTGATATGAAAAATATGAATCAAAATATGCAAGAAAGAGTGCTTGATACTACTTTAAAATTAGCTCAAAAAAGCAATGCAAAAAGATTTTTTATACATGTTATCAATCCTAAATTAGGGGTAATGTATGAAAAATTAAAAAAACTTTCTGAGGATAAAGAAGGTGTGTTTTTTGATTATTTCAACACGGATTTTAAACAAATTTCCACATGGTTGCAAAATAATGATATAGGATTAGTTGTAACCGATATAAAAAATTTTGAGAAAGAAAAACAAGCTTTTTTTGATTTAAAAATTCCTATTATGAAAGTGGGTGAAGCTTCTTTTGATGAGCTTAAAGAAGCGATTATTTTAAGTGCCGATGAGAGCGAACTTGAAAACAATGCAAATGTCATTACTGATTTAAGCAAACAGCTTGATTTTGGAGTTATTTTATATTATTATAATCCAAATTCTCAAAATACTACAGATATGGAGGAGTATTTTAGAAGTTTATCTAAGCTTTATGATAAAAATATACAAATTATTAATAAAAATGATGAAAACCCTCTTTTAAATTTGCAATATCGCGAAGATTTGTTACAATTTGTGAGTTTTCAAAAAGAATTACTAAATAGAGATTTTGGCAGAAATTTAAGTACAAATTTAAATAGACATTATTATAAAATGAGACAAAATTACCAACTTTTCATACCAGTAGAATAAATAATTAATTAAATGTGATAGAATAAACGCAAAAAGAGTAGTTCAATGCAAGTAGAAGTTAAGTTAAAAGAAAATGCTTATAAGGTTTATATTGATGAACTTGAAGAATTAAAATTTGATAGTAAGGTTTTTATACTTTCAAATCCTAAGATTTCAGGTCTTCATTTGAAAACATTACTTTCTAAAATTAAGGCAAAAGAAATTTTTATTGCTACTGTAAAAGATGGTGAAGAATATAAAAATTTAAGCACCATAGAAGAAATTTTAAACCAAATGTTTAATTCTAAATTGGATAGAAAAAGCGTGCTTATAAGTTTTGGTGGTGGCGTGATTAGTGATATGGGCGGATTTGCTGCTAGTATTTATCAAAGAGGTGTTGATTTTATAAATATTCCTACTACACTTTTAGCTTGCGTTGATGCAGCAGTAGGTGGAAAAACAGGCGTTAATAATAATTTTGGTAAAAATCTTATTGGCACTTTTTATCAACCTAAAGCTGTATATTGCGAGAGTTCTTTTTTAAAGACTTTGAGCTCTAGAGAACTTGCTGCAGGCATGGCTGAATTTATTAAAATGGCAGCAATGTTTGATGATGGTATACTTGATTTTATAGAAAAAATTGATGAAAAAAGTTTCTTAAATGCTACTTGTGAGAATGAAATTTTTACTCAAATTATAGCAAGAAGCATAGAACTTAAATCAAGGGTTGTTGAACAAGATGAAAAAGAATCAGGGCTTAGAATGCTTTTAAATTATGGACATACTTTTGCTCATGTTATAGAAAATTTTACAGATTATAAGTTTTATTTACACGGAGAAGCAGTAGCTATAGGTATGGTTATGGCAAATCAATTAGCTTTAAATTTAGGGTTTTTGGATAAAATGCAAAGTCAAAGAATAAAAGATATTTTACTTAAATTCAGTTTGCCAATATCATATAAAATCAATAATGTAGATGAATTTTATGAAGCTTTTTTCATGGATAAAAAAAGCTCTAATAAAAAAATCAATTTTGTTCTTGCTAGTCCTTTGGGTAAGGGTTTGATAAAAAGCGATATTTCTAAAGAAGATATAATTGCAACTTTAAGAGAATTTCAATGAAAAAAATTATTATTTTAACCTTTTTTGTTGTTTTTGCTTTTGGAGATGTAAATCGGACTATTATTAATAATATAAATGAGAAAATTAATACTTTAAATACTGTAATCAGTGCTAGTATTTGGAATATACGTTATGAAAATTTTATAAAATATCAAGATATAAATGATGAATTAATCATTTTAAATCTTAATTTAAAAAAGACTTCCGATATTCACCAACAAGAAGAACTTAAACGCAAGATAGCAAATTTAGAAGAGCAATTGAGCTTGCTTAAAGAATATAAAGATTTAAATTTTGCACAAAGTCTTAGTGCTCCTGATAATATAGAAACTTTATCTAAACTTACTAATCCTTTGGCTATTATAGGAGCTTTTTCTCATATTAAGAAATTAAAAGGAGAAAAGGAAGAGTATATATTTAAATTTAATGATTTTAAAAATTTAGTAGATAAAATTAGAGAAAAAAACTCAGAACTTAAGGAATTAGTTGAGCTTAAACCAAGTGTTGAGAATATAGAAGCTTTAAAGGCTTCGGATAAAAAATTAGAAGAATTTGAGCAAGCTTTAAATTTTGCTAGTGTTTCTTATTCTGTTTATGAGAAAAAAATTGATGAAGAGCTTTCTCGAGTAAGTGCTGAGATTAAAGTTCAAAGTTTAAGGGCTGTAAATATACTTGTTGCTATTGTTGTTGTTATAGCTATAGCTTTTATGTTGAAATTTATTGCTAAAAAATATATTAAAGATAGTGAAAGATATTATACCGCTACGAAGATTATTAATTTTATTAATATAAATATTATTTTTCTTATTTTGCTCTTTGCTTATATAGAAAATATTACTTATCTTGTAACTATACTTGGTTTTGCTTCTGCAGGCTTAGCTATTGCTATGAAAGATATGTTTATGTCTATGCTTGGATGGTGTGTGATTATTTTTGGTGGAAGTTTTAGAGTAGGGGATCGTGTAAAAGTTTTTCAAAATGATACTACCTATATTGGAGATATTATAGATATTTCTTTTTTACGCATTACTCTTTATGAAGAGCTTACGCTTGAAACTTATAGCAAAAATCGTCGTAGTGGGCGTATTATATTTATTCCTAATAACTATGTTTTTACAAATTTGCTTGCTAATTATACTCATCATGGTATGAAAACCGTGCTTGATGGCATTGATATAAGTGTTACTTTTGATAGTAATCTTGATAAAGCGCAAGAAATTGTGGAAAATATTGTTACACGCCATGCCAAAGGTTATACTGAGCTTGCTAGAAAAAATATAGCTCGTTTACAACATGAATATAGTATTAAAAATCCTAAAGTGGAGCCAAGGTTTTTTATGTTTTTTGAACATTGGGGAATGCGAATTTCTGCATGGTATATGACCAATGCTTATGCGGCTTTGGTATTAAGAAGTACGATTAGTAAAGAGATTATAAAAGAATTTAATAAGCATAAAGATATAAAAATTGCTTATCCATCGCAAAATTTATATTTAGGAAATTTAAATCAAAATCATTTTGAACATCATCATGAAAATATGCATTTTCATGCAAGGAATAAAGATTGAAAGAAAAAGTTTTTTTTAAAACCTTTGGGTGTCGCACAAATATTTATGATACAGAGCTTTTAAAAAGTTATGTAAAAGATTATGAGATTATAAATGATGAGAATAAAGCACAAATTATCGTTGTAAATTCTTGCACGGTTACAAATGGAGCTGATAGCGGGATAAAGTCTTATGTAAATACCATGCAAAAAAAAGGCATTAAAGTTATACTTACAGGTTGTGGTGCTGTAAGCAAGGGTAAGGAGCTTTTAGATAAAAAGCAAGTTTTTGGAGTGCTTGGAGCGTCAAATAAAGATAAAATCAATGAATTTTTAGGAGCAAAGACAAGTTTTTATGAACTTGGAAATTTAAATTTTATTGATAAAGATATAGTTTGCGAGTATGAAAATCATACCAAAGCTTTTGTGAAAATTCAAGAAGGTTGTGATTTTGCTTGTTCTTATTGTATTATTCCTAGCGTGAGGGGAAGATCAAGAAGTGTAGATGAAAAAGCTCTTTTGAAACAGGTTGAAATTTTGGGGGCTAATGGCTATAGTGAAATTGTTTTAACAGGGACTAATATAGGTTCATATGGGCTTAAAAATGGCACAAGTTTAGGCAAGCTTTTGCAAAAAATGGGACAAATTTCAGGTATAAAACGCATAAGGTTAGGTAGTTTAGAACCCGCACAAATTGATGAGAGTTTTTTAGAAATTTTAGATGAAACTTGGCTTGAAAGGCATTTACATATTGCATTGCAGCATACAAGTGAAAAAATGCTTCGTATAATGCGAAGAAGATCGCATACGGATAATGATTTAAAGCTTTTTAATACTATAGCAAGTAAAGGATATGCTTTGGGGACAGATTTTATAGTAGCTCATCCAGGTGAGAGTGAAGAGCTATGGCAAGAAGCTTTGAAAAAATTTAAAGAATTTCCACTTACTCATATTCATGCTTTTATTTTTAGTCCTAGAAACAACACGCATTCTGCTACCATGAAGGATGTGATAAATGGAACTTTAGCTAAAGAAAGGCTAAACACTTTAAAATCCATAGTAGAAAAAAATAATTATGAATTTAGGAAAAAAAATCAAGTTTCACTTGAAGTCTTGATAGAAAATCAAAAAGATGGTTTTTTTGAGGGTTATGATCAGTTTTTTAACAAGATCAAAATTAAAAGTGATAAAGATATAGCTAAAGAATGGATTGTTATATCTGAATATGAAGTGCAAGAAAAGTCTAACTTTGCAATTTTAAAAGGCTAGATAATGAAAAATAAAAAGATAATTTTAGCATCTTTTATGGTTTTATGTATGCTTTTGGGAATTTTATATTTTAAAAATGAACCTAAATATATAGATGAAAATCTTTATCAAAGTCTGTTAAGTCAAAATTTAATCCAAAAAGCTGTGATTGATAAAGACGAAATTTGGCTTAAGGCAGAAGGTGAAAATTACGTAATTATAAAAGATGGCATAGATATAAAAACACTTTTAGCAAAAGTTCCTATAGAGGTTAAAAAAGATAACACACTTTGGGTGTTTTTTATTTTACTTGTTTTTATTATCGCACTTTTTATAAGTCTTGGTTATTTTGCCCGTAAAAAAGAATTGGCTAAATATCCTATATCAAATAAGAATCACACTCAAGCTCAAAATTCAAATATAAATTTAGAAAGTTCTCATATAAAACCTGTGATTTCAAATATTACTTTTAATGATGTAGCAGGTGTTGATGAAGTTAAAATGGAGCTAAGAGAACTTGTAGATTTTTTACAAAATCCTAAAAAATATAAAGAATTTGGTGTAAAAATGCCAAAAGGTGTTTTAATGGTAGGCCCACCAGGTGTAGGAAAAACATTGATAGCAAAAGCAGTTGCAGGAGAAGCAGGGGTGCCATTTTTTTATCAAAGTGGTTCAAGTTTTGTTGAAATTTATGTAGGTATGGGTGCAAAAAGAGTTAGAGAGCTTTTTTCAAAAGCTAAAATGATGGCTCCTAGTATAGTTTTTATCGATGAAATAGATGCTGTAGGTAAAGCAAGGGGAGAAATGTCAAATGTTGAAAGAGATAGTACTTTAAATCAACTTTTAACCCAAATGGATGGTTTTGAGGACAATAGCGGGGTTATAGTTATAGCTGCAACAAATAAAATCGAACTTATGGATTCTGCTTTATTGCGTTCAGGGCGTTTTGATAGGAGAATTTTTTTATCTTTACCTGATTTTAAGGATAGACTTAAAATTTTAGAAATTTATATGAAGGATAAAAATAATAATATCAATTTAAATAAAATCGCCAAAGCAAGCGTAGGTTTTAGTGGAGCAGGACTTGAAACTTTGGTCAATGAAGCGGCAATTAATGCTTTAAGAAGAAATAGTGCTTTAGTTGAGGAAAGTGATTTTTATGCTGTATTAAATAAAGTTCTTTTAGGCAAGAAAAAGATTTTAAGTTTTAATGATGAAGAGAAAAAAATTCAAGCCACTTATCAAGCTGCAAAAGCTTTGAGTGCATATTATTTTGACATAGGATTTGATAAAATAACTCTCATTGAAGATCGTTTTAAAGAATATGAGCATAATATAAGATCAAAATCAGAGCTTATCAATCGTATAAAAGTTTATTTGGCTGGTTCTAGAGCTATGAAATTAATTTACAATGAAAGTTATACCAACTCGCAAGATGATTTTTTAAAGATTAAAGAATTGCTTGATTATATGTTGAGTTTTGATATGTTAGAAGAGTTAAATTTAAATGAACAAAAAAAAGAAATGGATGAATTTTTAAATTCTATGAAGGATAAAATTTTAAAATTATCAGAGCTTTTGCTTGAAAAAGAAAAGATAGAACATGATGATGTTAAAAATATAATGCAGATTTGATTATATTTTAATCATCAATTTCTTTGTGCAAGATAGTTCCATTAAAATCTATAAGAATTTTTACATCGTTATCAAATTTAATCTTGTAATGGTTGATTTTTCTTTCGATTTCTCTAGCTTTTGTATTTGGAAATTCGTTTTTAATGATATTAGCTAAATTTTGAGGTAAAAAATCTAGTTCAAAAGGAAAGGCTTTATTTTCAATTTCTTTCCAAGCTCCATCTATGTCAAATTCAAGTTCTGTCCCATCGCTAAGATAGACTTCATAGGAATTTTTGTCTTTTTGCACGATCCCTATAGGTGCTTTGAAATTATGTTGTAAAAATTCTTTAGAAACACTTGGCAAATTATCAGCAGAAATTATTATATCAGCGTTTAAAGATAAACTTAAAATAGTAATAATACTTAAAAATTTAATTTTCAATATTTTTCCTAATTATTTTTTAGTAAAATTGTAAAGAATTTTATGTGAATTTTATGTGAATTTTAAGACAATATTATAAAAAATAAAGGTTTAATACTTTGCTTACAATTTTTTTAATTTTTTTAAATGTTTTATGTTATTTTTTGATTTCTTATGATTATTGCAATATCCTTGGTTTGAATATTTTATTTTTTAATGGAGCTTATTGGCAACTTTTAAGTTCAATGTTTTTACATGGAAATTTAACTCATCTTATATTAAATATGATAGTTTTATTTCAATTTGGGCGTATATTAGAAACTTATTTGGGTGCTTTGCGTTTTATTTTTATTTATTTTATTGGCGGGTTGTTATGTTCACTTTTAAGTGTTTTTTATGTGTATTTTGATTTTAAATATTTTGGAGAAAATATAAATGTCATAGGTGCTAGTGGTGCAATTTGTGTTTTAATGGGTTTTTATGCTGTTCTTGATAAAAATAGCACAAAAGGACTTATAGTGGCAATTTTACTTATGAGTTTTGCGCCATTACTTATGGGGGTAAATGTTGCTTGGTATGGTCATATTTTCGGGTTTATATGTGGTTATATTTTAGCTAAAATAAAAGAGGTAAAATGAAAAAAATTTATATTATAAGACATGCAAAAGCAAGTAAGAGAGGAGATATCGATGATTTTGAAAGAAAGCTTACTAAGAGTGGAAAGGAAGATTTAAAAAAACTTTTTAAGAATCTTGCCTTGCATGAAATTCATCCTGATTTAGTGTTATCAAGTCCTGCTGTTAGAACCGCTAAAACAGCGAAAAAAATAGCCAAATTTTATAATTTTGATAAAAATAAAATTTGTTTTGATGAAAGATTGTATCTTTGCAATGTTGAGAAATTGCTAAAAATTTTGCAAGATATTGATGATGAGTTTAATGAAGTGTTTTTAGTGGGCCATAATCCTGGTTTAATGGAGCTTGGAGAGTTATTAAGCTCGCTATGTTTAGCTTCTTTTCCAACTTCTTCTATCTTGTGTTTAGAATTTGATATTAAGGAATTTAAAAATTTAAAAAAACATAGCGGAAAATTAGTTTTTTTTGAACATGTACGCAAGTTAAAAGAAGAAAAAGATTTAGGTTTTTAGTAAGAGATTGACTCTTACTTCCAACCTTCTATATAATTTTTTAGTTTTCTTCCTACTTTAGGGTGTTTGAGTTTTTTTATAGCTGAGCTTTCTATTTGTCTCACTCTTTCTCGAGTGACATTAAGCTCTTTCCCAATTTCTTCTAAGGTTCTATCGCTTTCATCATCCATTAAGCCAAAGCGCATTCGAATTACCGCTTTTTCCCTATCGTTTAATTGATCTAAAACTTCATCAATTTGTTCTTTTAAATCATCCTTTAAGATATGATCCATTGGAGAAAGTGAATTTCTATCTTCAACAAAATCTCCAAATTTACCATCATCTTCATTTCCTATTGGAGCTTCAAGAGAAATTGGTTCTTTTGTAATTTTAATAACTTGTTTAACCTTATCTACGCTTAAACCTACTTCTTTAGCTATAACGCTGACATCAGGTTCTTTTCCATCTTTTTGTAGATGTTCGCGGATAATTTTGTTAATTTGATTGATGGTTTCTATCATGTGGATTGGAATTCTTATGGTTCTTGCTTGATCAGCTATAGCCCTTGAAATAGCTTGCCTGATCCACCAGGTTGCATAAGTGGAAAATTTATAACCCCTTTTGTATTCAAACTTATCCACAGCTTTCATCAAGCCTATATTCCCTTCTTGAATAAGATCTAAGAAAGGTAGACCACGATTTGTGTAGCGTTTAGCTATGCTTACAACAAGACGCAAGTTTGATTTTGCCATTCTTCCTTTTGCTTCATCAGAGATTTTTTTACCACGTTTAATTTGCTCTAAAATTTCTTTTAAACGTGATTTTTCAAGATCAAAGCTTTTTTCACTGGCTTCTTTAGTTTGAAATAGTTTTTTAATTTCCATATAAGTGCTTACCATGGTTGTTTCTAAAGCTCGCTCTGTGATTTCTTCTTTGCTCAATTTTGTAATATCTTTTAAAATATCTGCATGGCGTTTTTTAAGTTCATCAGAAAACATAGGTAAGCGGTATTCTAAACGCTTAAGTTCTTTGTCAAATTCTTCATCACTTTTTAGTGCAGTTTCCATTGATTTTACGATTTCACTAATAAGTTTTGAAGTAGGGCCTAGATCCATTAATTTTTCTTTTAAAATATTTTTTTTGAATGCAATGCTTAATTTATCTAAAAGCTCATCTCCACTTTCCTTGTCTTTGGATGTTTTTAGCCAATCTTTTTTAGCTTTTTCTAGAGCTTTAAATTTTTCTATAACTTTTAAAGTTCTTTCATCTTCTTTTTTGCTGTTTTTTTTAGTATTTTCTTCATCTGTTTCTAATTCTGTTTCGTTTTCTTCATCTTCGTCTATATCAAGTTCATCAAGTTTATCATCATTTTTTTCTTCATCGTCAAAGCTTTTAAATAATTCTTTTACTCTTCTTTCTCTGTTTATTAAAGGTTCTTTATAATCTAAAATAAAATCTATCAAATAAGGTACAGAACAAAAAGCATCAATGATAATATCTTCACCAAGTTCTATTTTTTTAGAAATTTCAATTTCTTCATCTTTGTTTAATAAAGCAATTTGTCCCATTTCTCTTAAATACATACGAACAGGAGAATCTGATCTGCTCCATTCTAATAAATCGTTTTCATTGGCTAAATCAAATTCGTTCTCAAGGCTTGTATCTTGGAGTTTTTGTTTTTCTTCTTGAAGTCTTTTTGCATCTTCTATGTTTTTCATTTGTGCAATTTCAGCTGCTGAAAAAAGTTGCACTTTGTGTTTTTTCACTAATGCTTGCACTTTTTTAGCGGTTGATGCACTTGGTTGTTTTGTAAGATATTTTACCAATTTTTCATATGTGATATAATCTTTTGCATTTTCTTGAAATAATTCTTCTAATTCAGCTTCTTGAGTTTTGGCGTTCATTGATTATCCTTGAAATTTATATAAGCTTTGGATTTTATCTAAAAATTGCTTAACTTTCTATATAAATCGGTTATTATGCTTATGATTTAAATATTTTTTCAAATTTTTCTAAAGCTCTGTTAAAATTATAATTTTTTCTTTTTAAGGTATAAAATTTACGCTTTAGGTTGATATTTTTTAACTTGATTTCATAAAGTGTTGAATTTTTTAATTCTTTTTCTATGCTTTTTTTGGAAAAAATAGAGATTGCTTTTTTTTGTAAAACAAGTTCTTTAATCGCAGCCATTCTATCAAGCTCAAGAAAAATATTAAGTTTTTTTGAGCTTGCACCAATTTCGTTTAAAAATTTATCCCTTAAGCCTGAGCCTACTTCTCTTAAAATCCACTTTTGTTCTAAAAGTTCATCGATATAAAATTCTTTTTCATTGAATTTTTTATCACTTGTGGCTACTATAAGTTCATCATTTTGCCAAAAATTTATTTCTAAATTTTCATACTCCACTAAAGCTGGATCAAGTTCTGCTTCAATAATTGCAAATTCTATATTTCCGTTTTTTAGCAAATTTAAACATTCTTTTGAATTCTGTGTTTGAGAGCGAATTTCTATGTTTTTAAATTCTGCTTTAAAATCAAATAAAATAGGAGCTAAAAAATGTTCAGAAATGCTTTGAGTTGAGGCTATTTTTATTTCCCCTAAGAGCATACTTTCGTCGTTTAATTTTTCTAAGCTTTGGTAGTAGGCTTGTATAATTTTTAACCAATTTTCTCCTAGTTCTAAAGCTTTTGGTGTAGGTAAGAGTTTTTTTCCAAGTCTTTCAAATAAAATGCCATCAAATTTATTTTCTAAATTTTTAATTACTATTGAAACATTAGGTTGAGTTATGGAAAAATTGTTGGCTGTATGAGTTGGACTTTGAGTGTTTAAAAGATCTAAAAATATTTCCATATCTTTGATTTTCATGAGTGATTCCTTTATTTAATAAAAAAAAATTATTATAAAAATTAAAATAATATATTTTTATAATTTTAATAAAAAAAATATAATAACACAAAATTTAGAAAAAGGAAAATAAATGAAAACAAGTTTTTTAGCACATAGCATGGCTATAGTGCGTTCAAATTTTAAGGGTTTGCTTTTTACTGCTTGTATAGTGATTTTTGCTATGTATTTTTCTAGTGTTCAAAGTATCAAAGATACTACTCATTTGGCAGCGACTGCTTTTGCTATCATCATAGGAGTGTTGCTTTCTCCTTGGTTTTTTAAATACCAACACCATTTTCAAGCTGGAGTGCATTTTAGTGCAAAAAAGCTTTTAAGACTCGGTATTGTTTTATATGGTTTTAATATTACTTTAACTGAGCTTTTAAGTGTAGGGTTGAAAGGGTTTTTACTTTCTGCTATAGTGATATTTTTTGTTTTTATTATTGCTTTATTTGTAGGAATGAAAATTTTTAAACTCGATAAAGAAACTTCTATGCTTGTTGGAGCCGGAAGTGCGATTTGCGGTGCGGCAGCGGTTTTAGCGTTGGAGTCAAGTTTAAAAAGTGATCCTTTTAAAGGAATTTTAGCTGTAGGTACGGTGGTGATTTTTGGACTTGTGTTTATGTTTTTGTATCCTATAGCTTTTTCTTTAAATCTTTTTCCTTTTTTTGATCAAAATGCTATGGGGGTTTTTATGGGGGCTACTTTGCATGAAGTGGCAAATGTTGCAGGTGCCGCTGAAATGGCAAAAGATATGGCAGGATTTGAGCAAGGTGCTTCTAATGTTGCAGTGATTATAAAAATGATGAGAGTGATTTTACTTGTGCCTTTTTTGCTTATAGTGACTTATTTTTTTGCTAAAAATCAGCATTCAAGCAGTGGAAAAACTGCAAAAAGTATTACTATTCCTTATTTTGCATTCGCATTTTTAGGTATGATAGTTTTAAATACATATCTAGCAACTAAAGAAAGTATTTTAGGTATTGCTACGAGTGATATTATTTCTTTAGGTAAAACACTTTGTACTTTATGTATTGTTTTTGCTATGGCAGCTTTAGGTTTGCAAATTGACTTTAAAAAATTTTTAAAGAGTGGCTCTAGAGTATTTGGTTTGGCTTTTGTTTTAGGGCTTGTTTTGATTTTTGGAGGATATTTTTTAACTTTGACTTTTAAAGATATACTTTGGTAATAACAATTATTTTTTGAAAAAATTTATTTTTATTAATCAAGTGATAATATAATTGTTTTTGTTTAATAAAATCTCATTTTGAAGGAGTTAAAATGAAAAAAATTGTTTTAAGTATTTTAAGTTCTTGTTTATTAGCATCTGCTTTAAGTGCCGTATCTTTTAAAGAAGATAGTTTAAAAATATCTTTTGAAGGGTATAAGACTAAGGATATGGTAGGAGTAGAAGGTGAATTTAAGAATGTAGAATATAAATTTTCTAAAAATGCAAAGGATTTTGCAAGTTATCTTAAAGGAGCTAAAGCTACTATAAAGCCAAGTAATGCTTTTATGGGTGAAGGCAATGATGTTATAACCAATAATATCACAAAAGTGTTTTTTCCTGCTTTATTGGGAAATGCAGATATTAAAGTTGTTTTCCAAGATGTGATTGTAGGTGAAAACAAAGGCGTTATTTCAGCAAAAATTACCATGGATAAAAAAAGTACTATTGTACCTTTAACTTATACTATCAAAGATAATAAATTTGAAGCTAAAGGGCAGCTTGATTTGCATACTTTTAAAAATGGTTCTAAAGCATTAAAAGCATTAAGTGATGCTGCTCCAGGACATGGTGGAATCTCTTGGCCTTTGGTTGATATCAGTTTTAATGCTGATTTAGCAGAATAAAAAGTAGCCTTAGGGCTACTTTAAAATACAATATTTTCTTAAATTATTTTCAAAAATTTCATAATTTTTTATATTTTCAAGTTCTTGATAAATTTCACTGCCTTTCCATAAAATAAAAACCGTATTGTCATCTTTTAGATTTTTGCAAATTTCAAGCAAAGGCTTGACATCCATTAAGGCTCTTGAAGTGATGATATCGGCTTTAAAGGTATTTTTACACTCTTGAACTTTTTCTTTGTAAATATGTAAATTTGAAAGTTCGCATTCTATTTTTAGTGTCCGCAAAAAGGCAGCTTTTTTGGGATTGGGTTCGAAAAGATGAAAATTGCTTTGCAGTAAAAAGGCTAAAAATACAGCTGGAAATCCTGCACCACTTCCTATATCGGCAATATTTTTTGCTTTAGAAAAATCATAAAAATCTAAAATTTTAATACTATCAAAGATATTTTCATCTATATTTTTTAAATGAGTAAGATTGTGAATGCGGTTAAATTTAGATAATAATTCTTTATAAATTTTTACCTTTTCTTTAAAGTTTTTTAAATCGTAGTGTTGTAAAAAATCATAATCTTTAAAAATCATTTATTTAAGATGTCCCATTTGAGTTTGTTTTATGTTTAAATATTCTACATTAAAACGGTTAGGTTCTATTAAAATCGGTATGCGTGTGATGATTTTTTCCTTAATGGACTCTAGTTTCTCGGGATTATTTGTGAGTAAATTAACCTTAGAAATTTCATAGTATTTGAGTATAAATTCTACAATTTCATAAGTTCTCTCATCGGCTTTAAAGCCAAGCTGATGATTTGCTTTAATCGTATCAAAACCTTTATCTTGTAAAGCATAAGCATTAACCTTGTTAAAAAGTCCTATACCTCTTCCTTCTTGTCTAAGATAAATCACCATTCCGCCGTTTTTTTCTATATATTTTAACGAAAATTCAAGCTGTTCTCCACAATCACATTTTAAACTTCCTAAAGCATCTCCTGTTAAGCACTCTGAATGAATTCTTAGATTGAGTGTGTCTTTTGGAGTATTTTTAAATATACATAAATGTTCTTTATCATTTTCTTTAAAACTTTGTATTTGGAAATTTCCCCATTTGCTAGGTAAATTCGCAATTTCTGAAATTTTTATTTTCATTTACTACTCTCTATAATCAAATTTATGTTAAGATTTTAGCAAAAAAAGGACAAAAAAATGTTTAAAAGATTTAGAAGATTAAGGCTTAATGAAAACTTAAGATCTATGGTAAGGGAAAATTCTTTAAGTGTGAATGATTTGATTTATCCGCTTTTTGTGGTTAATGGAACAGGGATAAAAAAAGAAATTTCTTCTATGCCCAATGTGTTTCAAATGAGTTTAGATGAAATTTTAAAAGAGTGTCAAAATGTAGTTAATTTAGGCATTAAAGCCATTATACTTTTTGGCGTTTTAGAAAATGAGAAAAAAGATAGTTGCGGAAGCGATGCTTTAGATGATGAAGGGCTTGTTGCAAGAAGCATAAGAGAGATTAAGAAAAATTTTCCAGATCTTTTTGTAATTAGCGATCTTTGTTTTTGTGAATACACAGATCACGGGCATTGTGGGATTATCGATCCAAAAACAAAAAGTGTAGATAATGATGCCACTTTAGAAATTTCAGCCAAACAAGCCTTAGTTCACGCAAGAGCAGGGGTAGATATGATAGCACCTAGTGGGATGATGGATGGTATTATCACTACTTTGCGTGAAGCTTTAGATAAAGAAGGTTTTGAAAATTTGCCTATAATGGCGTATTCTACTAAATTTGCATCAAGTTATTATGGGCCATTTCGAGATGTAGCAGAGTCAGCTCCAAGTTATGGAGATAGAAAAAGCTATCAAATGGATTTTGCTAATGGTAAAGAAGCTTTAGAAGAAAGTTTGGAAGATGAAACGCAAGGAGCTGATATTTTGATGGTAAAACCTGCTCTTGCTTATCTTGATGTGGTTAAGGAAATATCTCTTCATTCTAACTTGCCTTTGTGTGTTTATAATGTAAGCGGAGAATATGCTATGCTAAAGGCAGCTAAAAATGCGGGAGTGATTGATTATGAAAAAATCTTATATGAAACTATGATAGCTTTTAAAAGAGCAGGGGCAAAGCTTATCATCACTTATCATGCCAAAGAATTAGCTAAAATATTAAAAGGAGAAAAATGAAACATTTTTTAACTTTAAGAGATTTTTCTAAGGAAGAAATTTTAAGCCTTGTAAATCACGCTAGTGAGCTTAAAAAAGAGCCTAAAAAACTTTTACAAGATAAAACTTTAGCAATGATTTTTGAGAAAAACTCTACAAGAACAAGAATTGCCTTTGAACTTGCTATATCAGAGCTTGGTGGAAAGGCTTTGTTTTTAAGCAGCAATGATTTACAACTTAGTCGTGGCGAACCTGTAAAGGATACAGCTAGGGTGATAGGAGCGATGGTTGATTTTGTAATGATGAGAGTCAATAAGCATGAAACTTTACTCGAATTTGCAAGATATTCTAAAGCTCCTGTGATCAATGCTTTAAGCGAGCTTTATCACCCTACTCAGGTTTTAGGAGATTTGCTTACTATCAAAGAATGGAATAAAATGCAAAATGGTATAGCAAAAATTGCTTTTATCGGAGATAGTAACAATATGTGCAATTCTTGGCTTATTGCGGCTGCGATTTTGGGCTTTGAATTTAGTATAGCTATACCAAAAAACTATAAAATTAGCCCTGAAATTTGGGAATTTGCTATGAAACAGGCTTTGATTTCAGGAGCTAAAATTTCCTTAAGCCATGATAAATTTGAAGCCTTAAAGGATAAAGATGTAGTCATCACCGATACTTGGGTTTCCATGGGTGAAGAGAATGAAAAAGAACGCAAGATTAAAGAATTTGAAGGATTTATGATCGATGAAAAGGCTATGAGCATTGCCAATAAAGATGCGATATTGCTTCATTGTTTGCCTGCTTATAGGGGTTATGAAGTGAGTGAAGAAATTTTTGAAAAACATGCAGATGTGATTTTTGAAGAAGCAAGAAATCGCCTTTATGTGGTAAAAGCCTTGCTTTGTTTTTTGGATAATCAGAGAGGAAGAGAATGAAAGAGCTAGAAAAGTATAGCACTTGCTTAAAACGCATTGATGAATTTAGTCAAAATCTAGGAATAAAGAAAAAAGATAGAACGATTTTTAAAATGAAGCAAAGCGAGAATAAAAACGAAAAATGTTTAGTTCTTGAAAATGGGAGTTTTGATTCTCCTGAGCCTTGGTTTGTGATTGATGAAAACGATGAAATTCACACTTTGCTTTCTTTACAAAGTCTTAAGAATATACTTGAAAGTTTAAAACAAAGTCAAAAAGAGAATTTTGAATTGCGTTTAGAAAAGGCGATTTATCAACAAATTCCTGTAGATTTTAACGATGTTTGGACGGTTGCTATGGATGAGATCAAGCAAAAGGCGCAAAATGGTACTATGGAAGTTAGTATTGATCTTGAAAAATTAATTTCTAAAATCAAACAAGAGCATCCAAATTTATTTGTAGATATGCAAGTGATGATAGAAAGGGTAAATCAAAATGAGAGATTATAAAGCTTTTGTAAAATACTCTAAAGCAGGACCACGCTACACTTCTTATCCTACAGCAGTAGAGTTTAATACAAATTTCAAATATGAAGAATATATAGAAATTTTAAAAAAGCAAGATAGATCTTTATCGCTTTATTTTCATTTACCATTTTGTAGGAGTGCCTGTTATTTTTGTGGTTGCAATGTTATTTATACAGCCAAAGAAGAGAGTAAAGAAAGGTATTTAACTTATATTTTTAAAGAGCTTGATATTTTAAGTACCATTTTGGATACCAAGCGTGAAGTGGTGCAAATGCACTTTGGGGGCGGAACTCCAACTTTTTTTAGTGCTAAACAACTTCAAAATTTGATTTTAAAAATCAGATCTATTTTTAGAAATTTTTCCAAAGATGCAGAGATTAGCTGTGAGATCGATCCGCGTTTTTTAAATGAGGAACAAGCCTCAGTTTTAACGCAAAATGGTTTTAATCGTATCAGCTTTGGAGTACAGGATTTTGATGAAAAAGTTCAAAAAGAAATTCATCGTATTCAGCCTTTTGAATTAACACAAAATGCTTTAAATCTTGTAAGAGGCAAAGGAATAAAGTCTGTAAATATGGATTTAATTTATGGTTTGCCTTATCAAAATTTACAAAGCTTTACACAAACTTTAGAAAAAGTTATACTTTTAAATCCTGATCGTTTGGCGATCTTTAATTACGCTCATGTGCCTTGGCTTAAGAAAAATATGAGAAAATTTGATGAAAATACCTTGCCAAGTCCTGATGTTAAGCTTGAAATTTTAGAATTTTGTGAGAAATTTTTAAGCAAAAATGGCTATAAAATGATAGGAATGGATCATTTTGCAAAAGAAAATGATGAGCTTTTTAAAGCTTTAGAAAATGGAACTTTACATAGAAATTTCCAAGGTTATACTACTAAAGGTGGTGCTGATTTAGTCGGTGTTGGGCTTACAAGTATAGGCGAAGGACAAAGACACTATGCGCAAAATTTTAAAGATATGTCAAGTTATGAAGCTGCATTAGATAGAGGAGTTTTGCCTTTTGAAAGAGGCGTAGCTTTAAGCGATGATGATGAGCTTAGAAAAGCAGTGATTATGGAGTTAATGGCAAATTTTAAGCTTGATATCAAGTCAATAGAAAAAGAATTTTGCATTGATTTTCAGGAGTATTTTAAAGAGGATTTAAAAGCTTTAGAAGAATACAAAGATTTTATTAATTTTGATGAAAATTTTATCAAAGTCAATGAAACAGGCGTTTTGCTTATAAGAAATATTGCCATGTGTTTTGATGCTTATATGAAAAACATTAGTGAAGATAAAAAAGTATTCTCAAAAACGGTGTAAGATGAAATTTAGTCAAATAAGTGATGCTTGTGTTAAATGTGGCAAATGTATACCTGTTTGTACTATACATGAAGAAAATCGCGATGAAATTACTAGTCCAAGAGGATTTTTAGATCTTTTAGCTGCTTATAAAGAGGGAAGTCTAGAACTTGATAAAGAAGCTAAGAAAGTTTTTGAATCTTGTTTTTTATGCACCAATTGTGTTGAAGTATGTCCAAGTAAATTAAGAGTAGATAATGCCATAGAAGAAGTTCGTTATGATATAGCTAAAAAATTTGGTATAGCTTGGTATAAAAAACTTATTTTTTTCTTTTTAAGAAGACGCAAAATTTTAGATTTGGTAGCTAAGCTTGGCTATGTGTTTCAAAGTTGTGCGTTTAAAATTCAAAATGAGAATGAAAATACAGGTATGAAGGCAAGATTTTCCATGCCTTTTGTTAAAAAGGGAAGATTACTTACAAGTTTTAATAAAAAAAGTTTCTTAAATTCTAATCCAAAATTTATCAATAGTGATGGAGAAAAAACCATAGGTTTTTTTGTAGGTTGTTTGGCGAATTATTTTTACATAGATACGGCTAATGCAGTGCTTAAAATCGCTAAGGAATTAAAAATCAATGTGGATTTAATGAAAGAACAAGTGTGTTGTGGAGCACCGCAATTTTTTACGGGTGATTTTAAAAGTGTTGAAGTTTTGGCTAAAAAAAATATTGAGTATTTTGAAAAAAAATTAGAAAAATTAGATGCTATTATAGTTCCTGAGGCCACTTGTTCGGCTATGTTAAAGATAGATTATGAACATTTTTTTATAATGCAAAATGATTTAGACTGGGCAAAACGCGCAAAATGTGTGTCATCTAAGATATATATGGCTAGCGAGTATTTTTATAAATTTACTTCTTTGGAAGAAATTTTAAAAACAAAAAATAAATTTAATTATAGCATTACTTATCACGATCCTTGCCATGCAAGAAAAATGCAAGGGGTTTTTAAAGAGCCAAGAGAACTTTTAAAAACAAATTATCATTTTGTGGAAATGAGTAATTCTAATACTTGTTGCGGTTTTGGCGGGGTGAGTATGCAAACGGATTATTATGATAAAGCCTTAAGTGTAGGGCTTAAAAAAGCACAAATGATCGATGAAAGTAAGGCTAGTGTGGTAAGTGCCGAGTGTTCAGCTTGTAGAATGCAAATTTCAAATGCATTAGAACAAAATTCAAGCAAGGTTGTTTTTGCTAGTCCTTTAGAGCTTATAGCAAAAGCTTTGTGATGATGAAGATAGTATTTAAAGGCAAAAGTTCTGAATATGAAATTCAAAGATCGTGCTTTTGTGTTGATGCTTTTGTGATTAAAGATAAGATTGAAGAACGAGATGGTGTTGATTTTATCACTTCAAATGTAGATCTTTTGGAATTTAGTGATGACAGTTTTACTTTTGAAGAAATTATAAAACATTTTAATATTTGTGATAGTGAAGATATGATTATCGTTGAAGATTTTGACATGAAATCAAACAAAGATAATCAAAACCAAGAAGATAGTATAGAACGCAACATCTTAAAATCCGAAAAAATAATACATGAAAACACAAAACAAACAAGTATGCAATTTAAAAATTTAAAATTTTTTTCAAGAATTTTTAAAAATGAAAATTTTCTTTCTGATTTTAAAGAAAGTAAGCAAGAAGTTGTTACTATCAAAAAACATGAAAAACTTGAAATTTTTAAAAATTTATCTCAAGAAGATCAAGAAATTAGCTTTGTTAAAATTGAAATTTTAAATTATGATAGTAATGAAGATAGTTTAAGCTTTAATCTTGATATATTTCCAAGCGGTATGAGTTATAAGTATGGAATTTTAAAAGGCTCTATGCATATTATTTTACAAGGTAAAACTTCTAGTACGATGCTTTTTCCGTTTTTAAAAAGTATGATTTATAAAAATAAAAGTGAAAATTCAAGTGAAAAAATTTTTACTTTAATGATAAATCAGAAAAAGCACTATAAGCTTATCGCAAATCTTTCTTAGTTTTATTTTATTATATTTTCTATATTAGAGCGATTTTTTTCAATTAAAGAGCGATTTTTTTGAGTTGTTTCTTTAAGATCGGCTATATCTTCTTTCATGTTTTGTATGTTTTGGTTGAGTAATTTTATCTTTTTTTCATAGCGAGTAACGATGATAAAGACTACAAATAAAAATATAATAATCAAAAAAATAAATGCTAAAAATTCCATATTTTTCCTTTTTAAAACTAGATTTTGAAATATATCATTTAAATACTTCAAAAAACTTTTACGGGTTTTTTATTTTGTATTTTAGTTTTTTATCTTTAAACTTATATATAAATTTTCAAAAAGTAACAAAAAAAATATATAAAAAAATAATTAAATTAAAGAAATAATTAAAGATAATAAATATCTTATTTTTTTATGTTATATTTTAATAAATATCTAAAAAGGATTTTAATATGGAAAAATCACTTTTATTTCATTTTAGACGCATTGGGGTTGAATTTATCATTTTTAGTGTTTATGCTGTTTTTAGTATCTCTTGGGCAGCAACAGGGTCTTTAATGCCCTTGATTTCAAATGATCTTGCCCTAAATACTCAGCAAGCTACTTTAATCACTAGTATGATAGTAGTTGCGAAAATTTTTGGTGCTTCATTTACTGCTTTTTTGGTTTATAAATTCGGATTAAAAAAGGGATATTTTTTAGGCTGTATTTTAATGAGTTCGGGTATATTTTTAAGTTTTGTAGATAGTTATAGCGGTATTTTGATTATAAGATTTTTAACAGGGCTTGGTTCAGCTTGTGCTTTAGTTTGCTTAGTGCCTATTGCACAACAATGGTTTGAAAAAAAAGCTTTACATTTTGTAATTAGTTTTAATATAACTTCAAATTTAGTAGGCATTACCCTAGGACTTGTTTTAGCTGAAAGTATCTCAAATTATTTTGGAAATTGGAGAGATTCTTTATCATTTTATGCTTGGATTAATTTGATTTTATTGATTTTGTGGCTTTTTGTAGGTAAAGATGAGAATAAAAAAGAAGAAAAAAAGAATAATGCAAAAGATCTTATTTATGCTCTAAAATCTCGTGTTACTTGGGGTATGATTATTTTTTACATAGGGCCTATTTTATTTTTAAATTCTCTTTTTACTTTTTTACCAACTTTTTATGCGCAATATGCGGGTTTTAGTAAAGAATTAGCTGATTTTGCTAAAAAAGAAATTCCAGCCTTGGTTAATTTTGCTATTATTTTTGGTCCTTATCTTGGATTATTTTTTAAAAGAAAAAATATTTCTTTTAAAATAATGCTATTGTCTGGAGGAGCGTGTATTTTTATATGCGGATTTTGTATGTTGTTTTTACAAAATTTAGTATTGATGCAGATTTTTGCTGTGTTATCAGGCATTTTTTATTCTATGTGGTTTCCATTTTTCTTTAATCTACCTTCAGAATTAAAAAATTCTAATCCAAATCAAACTGCTTATATTATGAGTGCTTTTTGGAGTATTACCTTTGTTATACTATCATTTAACCTATGGGTAGTATCTTGGAGTGTTGATAAAACCCATAGTTTTACTTTGGGTTTTGTTTATATTTTTGCTTTGATTTTTATTTCAGCGATCTTAGCACAATTTGTTTTACCTAGAAGAGAAAATTTTATACAAGGAGAAAAATAGAATGAATTTAATTCCAGAAATACTAGACTTACAAGGCGAATTTGAAAAAATTCGTCATCAAATTCATGAAAATCCTGAGCTTGGTTTTGATGAATTATGTACTGCAAAATTAGTGGCGCAAAAATTAAAAGAATTTGGTTATGAGGTTTATGAAGAAATAGGAAAAACAGGTGTTGTGGGGGTTTTAAAAAAGGGAAATAACGATAAAAAAATAGGACTTCGTGCAGATATGGATGCTTTGCCTTTACAAGAATGCACAAATTTGCCTTATAAAAGCAAAAAAGAAAATGTAATGCATGCTTGCGGTCATGATGGACATACTACTTCTTTATTGCTTGCTGCAAAGTATTTAGCAAATCAGAATTTTAATGGCACTCTAAATCTTTATTTTCAACCTGCTGAAGAGGGTTTGGGTGGTGCTAAGGCAATGATAGAAGATGGATTGTTTGAAAAATTTGATAGTGATTATGTTTTTGGATGGCACAATATGCCTTTTGGTAGCGATAAGAAATTTTATCTTAAAAAAGGTGCGATGATGGCTTCTTCGGATAGTTATAGCATTGAAGTTATTGGAAGAGGTGGTCATGGAAGTGCTCCAGAAAAGGCAAAAGATCCTATTTATGCTGCTTCTTTACTTGTGGTGGCTTTGCAAAGTATAGTATCTCGCAATGTTGATCCTCAAAATTCAGCAGTTATAAGCATAGGAGCTTTTAATGCAGGGCATGCTTTTAATATCATTCCAGATATTGCAACGATTAAAATGAGTGTTAGAGCATTAGATAATGAAACTAGAAAACTAACTGAAGAAAAAATTTATAAAATTTGTAAAGGTATTGCACAGGCTAATGATATAGAGATTAAAATCAATAAAAATGTTGTTGCACCAGTGACTATGAACAACGATGAAGCTGTGGATTTTGCTAGTGAGGTTGCAAAAGAATTATTTGGCGAAAAAAATTGTGAATTTAATCATCGTCCTTTAATGGCAAGTGAGGATTTTGGATTTTTTTGCGAAATGAAAAAATGTGCCTATGCTTTTTTAGAAAATGAAAACGACATTTATTTACATAATTCTAGTTATGTTTTTAATGATAAGCTTTTAGCTAGGGCTGCAAGTTATTATGCGAAGCTAGCTTTAAAATACTTAAAATAAAAACTAATCTAGAATTTCAAGCACAATTTCTTCCTTTAAACCTTTGATTTGAATTTCTTTGAGTTTTAGGTTTGAAGGAAGGTTTGCCAAAAGCTCTTTATTGTTTTTTACTTGGTTTTTTGCACTTATGGAGAGTAAAATTCCCCTATAAGCTTTAGCAAAATGACTGATGACTTTACCATTTTTTACAAATTTATAGGTATAAAATTTCTTTTTTGGGGTGTAGAATTTATCATAAAATCCTGCTCTAAGGTCAAGTATTTCTTTATTTTCTAAGTATTCATCTAAGGCTTTACTAAAATGTTCTTTATAAAATTTCTCTATGGCAAAATTTCCTATTTTAGCCCCTTGCTTGAATTTATAAAAGGGTAGGGTATCATTAGCTCTTACAACGCCAAAAAGATTAGAAAATATAAGAGTATTTTCTAAAATATAAGCTTGACTTTTTTTATCTAAAGCTTTAAAATTAAGATATTCATAACTTACCCCAGTATAAAGCAATATAGCTTCTTGAGTGGGAGCTTGTTTTAAATTGTGTTTAAATTTATCAATTTCATTTTCATTTTTAATGCCAAAAAGTTCTTGTAAATTCTGTAAACTTGCGTTTTTGATAAATTCTTCATAATGCTTTAAAGCTTTTATTCTATAAGGAAATAATTCTTTAAATATAAATGAGTTTTCATTGATAGGATTTTTTACGCAATTTTCATTTTTGCTTTCACTAGGGGAGAATAAAATTTTCATTTTAGCCTTTTTTGTTAATGTTATGAAACATTAAGAGCAAAGAATTTAATCTTGCTTTTAATGTTTTTGAAGTTTTTATCATTTTAAAATTTAAAACGACGCTCCGCCCATTAACATAGAAAACATGATAAATGGAAGTATAATTTTTAACGCTTCTGTGGCGTCTTGATTGTTGATGCTTAGTTTTTCTATGCTGTCGATTCCTTGTGTGCTATAGTCACTAACAGGGATGTTTTTAAATTTTAAATCAAGATTGAGTTTATAATCATCATTTTGAGTGATATTGTTTAAAATAGCTAAAGCTTTATCAAAGATTAATGCTTGTTCTTCATTTTGACTTTGAGCTTTTAAGGTTTGTAAATTTTCCTTAGCAGTTGCTATATAGCTACTAAATACGCCTTCGGTTTTAAGAGTTGAATCAATTTTAAAATTATTTAAGATGATGTATTTTTGGATTGTATTGCTAAAATCTGAAGCTTGTTCGTAGTTTGCTATATTAAGAAGTTCATTGATAGCTTGTTCATCCATAGCTAAAGTTTGAGTGTTAAATTTTACACCCTTAGAATCAAGGTAATTAAGTAGATCTTCTTTTAGATTTATATTTAGATTTGTATTGAAATTTAATTTTGCGTTATAAAATTTTATATTAAGATTATCTAGATAATTGTTTTCTTGTTTGTTTATGGAGTTATCAAATGATAAAGTATAAGAATCCGAGCTTAATTTATTGATAAAAGAGCTGATTTTTGGATCTTGTTGAAATAAGCTTGCATTGATGTCACTAACAACTTTTTCTCCAAGTTTAAAATCTTCAAAAACCAAATTTGATTGTATGCTTTTTTGGTTTTTAAAAAGATCGTTGTAATATTCTTTAATGTTAATTGATGTATTTGCTTCGCCTTTGTAAATTTCATTTGAGCGAATTTTGATATTTTTTGCTTGAAATAGTTCTTGATACTCATCGTTGTTATCTTTTGCAAGAGTTTTGAAATTTGAACTTAAACACGCTATAAAATCACCATCTGCATTGCATTTAAAATCAGAAAATTCAATCTTTATTCCAGAATCCTGAGAAAGGTTTGCAATTTCTTGTTTAACTGTTTGATTTAGTTGATTTTCATATTTTTTAACTGTTTTTTCATCTATGGAATTTCCGCAAGCTGAAAACAAAACAGCTATTCCAATAGAGAGAAAAATACCTTTTTTCATAGTTTTCTCCTTAAAAATTTTAAAACAAAGATTATATCTTTTTTTACTTAAAATTTAAACAATGCTAAAAGAGAGTGTGAGATTAATTACATTTTTACACATAGGAAAATCTTTTTAGTTTGTTTCAAATGCATTATTTATAATTTTAAGTATAATTAACTTTGCAATTATTATATATTTTTGCAATAGCTTTAAGCTTATTTTTAAAGAAAGGAAATGTATGAAAAAAATACTTCTAAGTGTTTTAACGGCCTTTGTTGCAGTAGTATTGGCTGCTTGTGGAGGAAATTCTGACTCTAAAACTTTAAATTCTCTTGATAAGATCAAGCAAAATGGAGTTATTAGGATTGGGGTATTTGGCGATAAACCACCTTTTGGTTATGTGGATGAAAAAGGAAACAATCAAGGCTATGATATAGCTTTAGCTAAACGCATAGCAAAAGAACTTTTTGGCGATGAAAATAAGGTGCAATTTGTTCTTGTTGAAGCTGCAAATAGGGTTGAGTTTTTAAAATCAAATAAAGTAGATATTATTTTGGCTAATTTTACTCAAACTCCAGAAAGATCTGAACAGGTTGATTTTTGCTTGCCTTATATGAAGGTAGCTTTAGGCGTAGCTGTGCCAAAGGATAGTAATATAACTAGCGTAGAAGATTTAAAAGATAAAACTTTACTTTTAAACAAAGGCACAACAGCGGATGCGTATTTTACGCAAAATTATCCTAATATTAAAACTTTAAAATACGATCAAAATACCGAAACTTTTGCCGCTTTGATGGATAAAAGAGGCGATGCTTTAAGTCATGATAATACCTTGCTTTTTGCTTGGGTGAAAGATCATCCTGATTTTAAAATGGCTATCAAAGAGTTAGGCAACAAAGATGTTATCGCACCAGCAGTTAAAAAAGGTGATAAAGAACTTAAAGAATTTATCGATAACTTGATCATTAAACTAGGCCAAGAGCAGTTTTTTCACAAGGCTTATGATGAAACTTTAAAAGCTCATTTTGGAGATGATGTTAAGGCTGATGATGTAGTGATTGAAGGTGGAAAAATTTAACAAAGGGCTTTTTGCCCTTTATATTGATTTAGGATAAAATATGCAAAAAAAATACAAAAATATTATTTATGCTTCTTTGGGTGGAATTTTGGAATTTTATGATTTTGTGCTTTTTGCCTTTTTTTTGGATATTTTTGCTAAGGTATTCTTTCCGCAAAATGATGCTTTTTGGATACAGATAAATGCTTATATAGCCTTTGGTGCTGCTTATTTAGCGCGTCCTTTTGGTTCTATTGTGATGGCACATTTTGCTGATAGATATGGAAGAAAGAATATTTTTTATATTTCTATGCTTTTGATGGTTTTGCCTAGTTTTGCTTTAGCTTTTTTGCCAAGTTATGAAAGTATAGGTATATTTGCTACTTTGATTTTATTTACTATTCGTATTTTGCAAGGTTTAGCCGTTGGAACTGAGGTGAGCGGAGCTTGGATTTATGTGAGCGAATTTGTCAAAGGGCGTCAAATTCCTTTAGCTCTTGGTTTTATTTCAGCGACTTTAACCATAGGTTTATTGCTAGGAAATATTGCCACTTTAGGCATAAGATCTTATTTTACCCCAGAAGAAGTTCAAAGCTATGCTTGGAGAATTCCTTTTATCATAGGAGGATTTTTTGGAATTTTAGCTTTGTTTTTAAGAAATAAACTCAGTGAAACTCCAGAATTTGTAAAAGTTCAAAATGAAAAGAAAATTTTAAGTTTTCCATTGTTTGAAGCTTTAAAAACTCATAAAATGAGCATGCTTGTTTGTTTTTTAATGACCATGGTTTTAACAAGCGGTGTGGCAACTTTAATGATTTTGCCTAAGTATTTTGAAAGTCTTTTAGCTATGAGTAAAACTTCTGCTTTATGGGTACAAAATTTTGCTATTTTAGCGGTGATTTTTGGAGCTTTATTTCAAGGTTTTTTAGCAAGCAAATGGGGAAGCTATAGGATTTGTTCTATTTTTAGTATAGCTTTTATTATCTTTGGTATGCTTTTTAGTTTTTATGATGAGAAATTTTTATTTTATTTTTTACTGGCTTGTTTTACACAAGGTATTATCACTTTCGCACCTGTTTTTATGACACAAATTTTTAAAAGCGAACTTAAATTTAGTGGGCTTAGTTTTGCTTATAATATTTCTTATGCGATTTTAGGTTTTTTAACCCCTTTTGTAGTTAATGCTTTTTATAAAGAGTATTTAGGTATTTATCTTGCTATAGTCGGATCTTGCTCCTTATTTTGCGTGTTTTTGTTAAAACGCGTTTTTGCAAGAAGCAAGATTAAAGAATTAAGCATTGTCTTTTAAAACTTCAAAAACAACCTTAGATATTTTTTCAACTGAAGCGATTTCGCAATGCTCATCAGTTGAATGAGGATTATGGATATTTGGACCTATAGAAGCGCATAAAAGCTCTTGTTTTTTCTCTATAATGCCACACTCAAGCCCTGCATGGATAGCTGAAACTTTGGCATTAGGCGATACTTTTTTAAGCGCTTTAAAAACCATGTCGCTAAGTGCGTTTGGTTTGCCTTCCCAAGGTGGATAGAAATTAAAACTTCTTACTTTAAAATCAAAAGCCTTGAAAAATTCTAAAGTTTCAAATTCTACTTGCTTAAGTCCATCAAGTATATTAGATCTTGCAAAAAGTGCGAATTTGATTTGTTTATCTTGCATTCTTAAAGTAGCTAGGTTAATGCTTGTTTGAACTATACCTAGATTTTCATCATAAGCTCTAACTCCATGAGTAAAAGAATTTATAAGGCTTAAAAGTTTGTTACTTTGATCGCAAATTTCAAATTCGCCTTCTTCTTTAAAATCGCATTTTATCCAGTTATTGCTCTTTACTTCATTTTTAAAATGCACTAAAGCTTTAGCGTGTTTAGGTATAGAATTGATTCTTTCTCCACCTTCAAAAGAAATGATTTCTCCTTTATTTTCTTGTATGAATTTAGCCATTTCTTTGATGGAGCTTTTTTCGTTGCGTACGATATTTATGCCTGAGTGTCCACCTTTAAAATTTTGCGCGCAAAGCTCATAAATTTTACCCTTTTTTCTAAGGGTATTAAAAGGCAAGCTAGCTTCTATATCTACTCCACCTGCACAGCCTATCATGATCTCATCATCGCTTTCATGATCTAAATTTAAAAGCATTTTAGATTCTAAAGTGTGCTCGAGTGAATTCACTCCCATGAGTCCTACTTCTTCATCGTTTGTAAAAAGACACTCTAAATTTTCAAATTCAGCCATAGCACTCATCATGATGGCTATACCTATACCATTATCCGCGCCAAGACTTGAATTTTTGGCTCTTAAAAAGCCATTTTCTTCATAAACTTCTAAGTTTGGTGCATCGCCCATACAGACCATATCATAATGGCTTTGTAAGCAAATTTTTGGTTTGCCTTTTATGGCACGGATATTTCCTGCTTTATCTACACTCACTTTAAAGCCTTTATCTTTAGCATAAGAGCTTAAAAATTCTTTCATTTGTTCTGTTTCATAACTGCAATGAGGAATTTTACATAATTGTTTAAAATTTTCTATAACATTTTGCATTTTATCTCCTTTGTTTTGATAAAATTATGGCATATTTTTTAAAATTTAAAGGCAAAATGATTAAAAAATGAGAATAAATTATAAAAAATTATTTAATTTAAGAAAATTACTAAGTGATCCAAAAAAACTTTTTTCTGTATTAATTTTTACTCTTGTAGTTGTTTTTATCCAGAATTATATTGCCCAAAATTCTAGTTTTGAAGGAAAAGTAGTTAGAATTATTGATGGAGATACTATAGAAGTTAATCATGAAAACAAACTCGCTAGAATAAGATTTTTTGGTATAGATGCACCAGAACTTAAACAAAGTTTTGGAAAGCAATCAAAAGAAGCTTTAAGTAGAATTTTAAGCGGTAAACAAGTTGAAATTATTTATAAAAATAAAGATACTTATGGTAGAATTGTTGCTATTGTAAAGCTTAATAATGTTGATATTAATCGATTTTTAGTAAGCAAAGGCTATGCTTGGGCTGATACTTACTATAGTAACGCTTATATTAAAGAACAAGAAAATGCTAAGAAAAATCATTTAGGTCTTTGGAAAGAGGGTAATCCTATAGAGCCTTATAAATGGAGAAAACACAATAAATTCTAAGGAAAAACATGAAAAAATATATTTTAATGATACTATTAGTTTTAGGAATTTCTGGATGTTTTGTAAATGAAAGAGGAATTTCAAATCGTTTTTATGATGATTGCAAAGAATATTATGATGGAAGTGGAACTTATCATAAGGATTGCCCAAAGAATTGGGTGGATATTAAAATGACTCCTTGATTATTTTCCACCCACAGAGGTCATTAATGCAGCTGCTACGGCTTCTGGATTGTTGATTTTGGCACCTTGTTCTTGATTTTCTGTAGGTTTAACAGTATTAAGTGGCGGACGCTTGAGTTTAAATATATGCTCATCAGTGCTAACAACTTGTATCGTTCCTTCAAACATTTTAATTTCTTTAACATGCCCGACCACTTTTACATCTCTTTTTTTGGAGGTTTCGTCAAAAAGTGCATGAGCTTCAAGTTCTAAAACATCGCCTAATTTAAGCGGAGCATAAAAAAAACATTTTGATCCAATAATCACTGAAAATTCTTTATTGATAGAGGCTTGTGCTACATAGTTTGCCGCAGCGAAAATAAAGGCATCAAAAATCAATCCTTGATCATCTGCTACCATTTCGCTTGTGGTTATTAAAATTGATTTGGCATAGTTTTTATCAATTTCTATAATGGTTCCAGCAAGCGAAGTGTTTAATTCAGGACAAGTGAGTAATTCTGCTCTAACACGAGATATATCTTCTGCAGATGCGTATTCTTCAAGTTGTGCATATTCTTCAAAATTATCTTTTTTTGCCATATCTAACCTTTAAATTCTACTTATCTACTTCAAAATATCTAAAGCCTAGATCGACAAAAAGCAAAAAGAATTTATATCCCAATACGCACATAAACTCTTTTGGGTGCTTCATAGCCTTCAATGGTAAGATTTTTATCCTTTGGATCTAAGAAATTTTCCAGCGAAAAAGAGTCTATCCATTCTGTTTTTCTTTGTTCGTTTTCATCGGTTTTTTTTGTAGCCAAAACTTCAAATTCTTTAAATCCTGCTCTTTCACACCAGTTTTTTAATGCACTAATGCTTGGTATAAAATAAATATTTGGAATTTTAGAATAAGTTTTATTAGGCACAAGAGCGATTTCTCTCTCATCTTCTATATACATGGTATCTAAAAAAACAACTCCATTTTTATTAAGTCCTGCTTTTAAATCTTTTAGCATTTTTATAGGATCACTTCTATGATAAATCACCCCAAGACAGAAAATCACATCAAATTTCAAGCCATAGCTTGGAAGATCTTCTACGCCTAAAAGTTCGTATTCTATAGGAGTTTTAGCTAAAGCGTTAATGAGTTCAAATTGCAAACGGTATTTGATAGAAGGATCAAAACCTATGAGTTTTGCAGGATTAAATTCAAGCATTTTAAACATATAATAACCATTATTACAGCCTATATCAGCAACGCATTTTTGAGAAATTTCGTTCATAAAAGGCTTTAAAATATTAAATTTAATAAAACTTTGCCATTCTGTATCGATGAAAAGATCGTCTATTTTAAAAGGACCTTTTCTCCATGGTTTAAGTTCTTTTGTTATAGCTAGGATTTCATCTTTGGCTTGAGAATTTGTAGATAAATTTACACTATCATCTAAAGAAAAATTACAAGCAAGATTGAGAGCTTTAAGTTCTTGAATTTTAGCGTATAAAGGGTGATTTAGAAATTGTTTTTCGAGTAAATTTTCTTGCATTTTTATCCTTGATATTTGCTTTTAATGCTAAATTATAACATTAAAAGCTTTTATGGCAATATAAATCTCATATGTATTAAATATTTGATCAAAAATAAATTTTTAAAAACTCAAAATACTTCCCAAAACTCACATAAGCTTTAGAACTATAATCATCATTTTTATAAAGCTTTAGCTAAATCAAGCTTAACATAAAAATTTCCTGTTTTATTATAAAGCAGTTGCAAATCACAGGCATTCATATAGTTTGTTTCACTTGCTCTATATAGTTTAGAAACATTCTCACACCAAGAATAACCTATATCATAAAAAGGAGTGATATAAAAATCTTTCAAAGGAGTAGCCATTCTAAGTCCAAAGCTAGCCACTACAGCATTATCTCTATCTTCATTATTATAAACCCTTACTCCATAAGGACCTACTAAAGATATAGTTTTACTATTATCTAGTATAAATAGATTCATTAATAACTTGTTGATAATTTAAGCTAAAAAGATGAGTAAAGGTATCATTAAAGAAATAAGCATTGTTAAGATTGACATTAAGTTTAGCAAAATTTTCAAATTCTACTCCATCTACTTTGCTTGTTTCTATACCTCATTAAGAAATTCATGCGTTGATTGCTTTTAGAACTGCTAAGATTTTTATATGAGTATCTTTAGGTTTAAGATAAAAAACTGAACTAAGTTCTCCTTGTTCTAATATAAGTTTATTATAACTTGCATTAGCATAATCGGTTTTTGCTATGATTAAAAAAGGAAGTGCTCTAACTGTTTTTATTACTATGATTAGCTGTATTGACACTATTAAAAGAAAGAACTTTATCTTCTCTCATATCAGAAGTAAGTAAATAATGTTTAAAATTTAAATCGTTTATATTTATAATATTTACTTTAGTATTGTTATAAATTAAAGTAATATTGTTAATATCATGTTTAGAACTCTTAGAATAATAATTTATACCTTGGGGTTTTTATAAGTAGAATTGGTTTTATCATAAAGTTTGTTATCATTAAAATAATGCTCTGGAATATTGAAATTTCGATTGTCTGTAGTATTTGCTTGAGTGACTAAAAGCATTGATGCTTAAGAAGGTAACAATAGAAAGTTTAAAACAAAATTTCTCTATACCCCTCCCCGTGAAGTTAAAAAGCTTAATGGCTGGCATAGATATCCTTAAATATTGATTATTATATTTTAACTATTTAACAATATCTGTAAATATTATTAAAAGGAAGCGTAATTATAATATTCTTAAGTATATTAATTATAAATAAAATATTTAAATAATATTAATAATAAAAAAGTTATTTTTTAATTTTATTTTTTATAATATATTTAATATTATTAAAAAGCTTTATTAAATTAATATTGGACGGAATTTTTTAATATAAGCTAAAAAGCGATATCAAAGAATTTCCGTTGTATAATCTAATGTTTTTTAAATGTAAAATATTTTTTAAGGTAAAGCGATGAAAATGCGTGTGTATTATGAAGATACTGATGCGGGTGGAGTGGTGTATCATAGTAATTATTTAAAATTTTGTGAGAGAGCAAGAAGTGAAATTTTTTTCAATAAAAAAGTAGATATTTTTGATGCGTCTAAGGGACATTTTTTGCTTGCAAAAGCAAATTGCAATTTCTTAAAACCTGCAAAACTTGGAGATATAATAGAGATTAAAACAAAAATTTTAGAAGTCAAAAATGCTTCTGTGGAAATTTCACAAGAAATTTATAAAGATGAAATTTTGCTTTTTAAAATGGAATTAACTTTAGCTTTTATTAAAAACGAAAAACCAGCTAGAATGGATATGCAGTTAAAAAAGCTCTTTGAAGAATTATTTTAATTCTTCAAAGCTTGCTTGTTTGCCTTGCATAAGACGCACTTTGTAATCAACTTGAGAATTTTTGATTTTCTCATCAAATAAACTTTCACTTTTTTTATTTAAGAATTCGGTATAAAAGTAATCAACTCCTATACTAGTGGCATAAGCAATCCAGTTATAATCTATACTTTGATTAAAAATTTCATTAAGATAGATTAAGTTATCATCGTGGTTATTGATAGAATTAGCAATGATGAAATTTTCTCTATCTCCTTGTTGTGTTAAACTTAAAAATGTTGGATTATAGTTGATTTGAGTGGATAAAAGCACATAAGGATGAATGTTATAAATTCTTAGTTGAGAACTTGCTAGAGCTGTTTTGATCAATGGAGTGTTAAAAAATATTGAGGCATTATTAACTCCGCCTTGTGATCTTAAAAGTCTGCTAAAATCAAGCTTCTCGCCTTCTATGGTATATATTCTAGCATTATTATTTTGAGCAAGAATTCTTGAATTTAGATTGCTTGATAAGGCAGAGCCATCGCTAAATATTGCGATATTAGCATTTGATTTGCTTAAAAGTGTGGCAATTTGAGCATCATAGTCAATACTTCCAAAAATAATATTTTGATTTGAAAATTGTATGTTGTTTTTATGGATGGTCGGTATAAAAATTTTCATATTTCCTGAGTAATTTTTCAACTCATTGGCACCTTTTAGAGTAAATCCAGCTATGGCATACTGATATCCTTGAGCTTGTGCTGCATCAAGCGCGGCTCGAATTTTATCACTATCTTCTGTGCCAGTTAAAAAAACTTTTACTTTGATTTCAGCTCTTTGTCTTAAAAGATAGGCTATGCTTGAATTTATTATAGTATTTGAGTAGCTTTTTATGGTTTTTTCTGGGATAATTATCGCAAGTTTAACAGAAGTAATTTTTTGAACATTTTTTTCAAAATCAGTAATGGAATTTAATAATTTTGCATAAACATTAGATAAAAATTGATCGTTTTGGTCTGCAAATTCACTTAAAAAACTGAGATACAATCTTGATTCTAAAAGATCAAAAAGACAATTTGTGTTGCATTCTTGAACGCTTAATTTAGGATAAAAATTTTCAACAGGTTTTACATCGACTAATTTTTGCTCTTTTGCATTAAGCAAAAAGCAAGATAAGAAAAATATTAAAAATATTTTTTTCATAAAAATCCTTTAATTTTTTTTAAATCTTGTATGAAATTTTTTTCATAACTTGGATTTTTTTCTATAAAATCTAAATCATAACTTGGCATTATGAAAAAATTTTTATAAGCAAAAACTTCACCTTTTAAAATGTGATAATCTTTAAATCCCAAGCTTTTAAATGTGTATTCTCCTAGACAAAGCAAAAAAGCAGGTTGAATCAGTTTTAGTTCGTTCCAGAAAAATGGTAAGCAAGATTGTAGCGAAAAATCATCAAATTTTCCATTACAAAAACATTTAAATAAATAAGAAAAATAAAAATCTTCATCGCAAAGCCCTAAAATTTGATAAATATAGTGTTTTAATTTTTTACCTTTTTTTGAATTAAGTAAAATTCCGCTTTCATTTTCACTCTTTTGCCCAAAAACATCAAGAATTAGCAATTTGGCATTTTTTATCTTAGGCTCCATAAGACTAAATTTTCTTGTTTTGGAAAATTGGCATAAGGTGCAAGATGAAACAAGTTGTTTTAATTCTTGAAAATTTTGTACTTGTTCAAAGTGGTTTGTATGTGTATCAACAAAGTTAAATCCCATAGCTTTTAAATAATAAAGACTTCTTATCATAAATCACACAATTTTTCTAAATTTTCTCCACTTAGACGATAATTTCTCCATTGTTTAAGATGTTTAGCGTTTAAACTTTCATAAAAATTAATACCTAAAATATTATCATTTAAGCAAACCCAGTCGAGTCTTTTTAAATTTTCTTTTTTGCAAATTTCTCCTAAAAATTTAAAAACAGCTTTTCCATAACCTTTTTTACGAAAATCTTCTCGTATATAAATATCTTCAAGATAAATTCCACCGCTACCCCAAAAAGATGAAAAAGTATAAAAATAAATCATATAGCCTATAGTTTTTTCATTTTCTTTTAACAAAAAAGCACGAGCAAATTTATTTTTTAGTAAAGAATGTTTTAGTTTTTCTTTCGTGCATTGAAGAAAATCTAACATATCTTCGTATTTTGCAAATTCTATGATCATTTCTTGTAAAATATCTAAATCTTCTTGTCTTAAATCAATAATTTTAAATTCTGACATTTTTAACCTTTTAAAAATAATTTCAAAATTTATCAAAAGAATTTAAAAATTACTCTTAATCAAAAGCAATTTATAAGTAAGATTAAGATAAAATACAAGTTTATTTTATAATTTTTTAAGGAAAAATCAAATGAAAAGAACTTATCAGCCGCATGGCACTCCAAGAAAACGCACTCATGGTTTCCGTGTTCGTATGAAAACTAAAAATGGTCGCAAGGTGATCAATGCAAGACGCGCTAAAGGTAGAAAAAGACTTGCTGTGTGAAAAATTTTGATAAATTTAGCACAAACAAGGAATTTTCATCTGTATATAAAGTAGGTAAAAAATGGCATTGCGAAGGTGTGATCATTTTTTATCTGAATAGTTATGAAAAAAAAATAGCAGTTGTTGCTAGTAAAAAAGTTGGAAAAGCAGTGGTTAGAAATCGTTCAAAACGAATTTTAAGGGCTTTGTTTGCTAAGTTTGAAAGATATCTTCAAGATGGCAAATATATTTTTGTAGCTAAAAATGAAATCACTGAACTTTCTTTTTCTAGGTTAGAAAAAAATCTAAAATGGGGATTGAAAAAACTAGAATGTTTCAAATGATATGCCTAAAAATACTCCGTTTTTATCAGAAATTCTTAAGCCCTTTAAAACCCGCTGCTTGTAGGTATTATCCTAATTGTTCTGAGTATGCACTTTGGCAGTTTCAAAAAAAGAATTTTTTTCTAGCTTTTTTTTCTACTTTTTTTAGAATTTTAAGATGTAACCCTTTTTTTAAAGGGGGATTTGATTATCCTAGAGTTTCTAAAAATTTTTATCCTATGAATTTATGTTTTAAGCCTATATTTTTAGCAAAAAAACAACTTTGTTTTTTATACATACCTTATAAAAATAAAAGTTTTTATCTTATAAAAATCATCTTTAAAAGGACAAATCAGTGAATAATTCAAATAATATTTTTCAGCAAAAGCGTATACTTTTGGCTGTTGTGATTTCTTTTTTATTTTTTGTTGTTTATGATTATTTTTTCATTCCAAAGCAACCTTTAAAAATAGAACAAAACATTACACAACAAAATCAACAAAACACAAGCATAAATAACACTCCTAATATACAAAATACCACCACAAATACTCCAAGTGCGGCTTTAGTTTCGCAAGATAGTGTGATATCTAAGGTTCAAAGCAAACATTTTGAAGCACAAATTGACTC
Source organism: Campylobacter sp. BCW_6466 (assembly GCF_001762835.1). NCBI lineage: Bacteria > Pseudomonadati > Campylobacterota > Epsilonproteobacteria > Campylobacterales > Campylobacteraceae > Campylobacter > Campylobacter sp. BCW_6466. The sequence goes on along the minus strand of NZ_MJXO01000031.1, from coordinate 21,740 downwards.
TTTTGGTAGAATTTCTGCTTTTTATTTAAAAGATAAAAAATACCAAAATGAGAAAGGGGAATTTATAAATCTTGTTAGCAAGGAAAATAGTCCTTATCCTTTAGAAATGCGTTTTAGTGATCCAAGTATTAACTCAGAGGCTTTTAAATTTCCTTATATTGCTAACTCTAGCAATCTTTTTGTTGATGAAAATGGAAGTCAAGTTTTAAAACTCACTCAAAATCTTTCCGGATTGAAAATCGAAAAAGATATTACTTTTTATCCAAAAGGAAATTATGAGATAGAAGTTAAACTCAGCAAAAATGCAAATTATTTTATAAGTCCAGGATATCGTCCAAATATTGCCGTAGATAGTTATACGGTTCATGGTGCTTTGGTAATGGATAATAAAGAAACCATCGAAACTTATAAAGATGGAGATGTAGAGAAGGATGAAAGTGCTAATAATGTCGTAATGACTTCGGCTTTTGATAGATACTATGCAACTTTCTTTTATAATTTTGATAAACCTTTAAATGTGGCAATCAGCAAGGATGCTAATAAAAACCCTATAGTTTTTGCTTATAGTGATAATGAATTTAAAGCAGGGGGTTATATAGGTTCTAAAGAACATGTGATTTTAAGAAGTATAGATCCACGCCTTGAAGCAGTTGTTGAATATGGTTGGTTTACTTTTATTGCTAAGCCTATGTTTGAGTTTTTGAATTTCTTACATCAGTATATAGGAAATTGGGGTTGGGCTATCGTTGCGATGACTTTAATTGTGCGTATTATTTTATTCCCACTAACTTATAAATCTATGATTTCTATGAATAAACTTAAAGATCTTGCTCCTAAAATGAAAGATATTAGAGAGCGTTATAAAGGCGATCCACAAAAAATGAATATGCACATGATGGAGCTTTATAAAAAACATGGTGCAAATCCTATGAGTGGTTGTTTGCCTATACTTTTACAAATTCCTATTTTCTTTGCTATTTATCGCGTTTTGCTTAATGCTATTGAGCTAAAAGCAGCTCCTTGGGCGTTTTGGATACATGATTTATCGGTAATGGATCCTTATTTTATTTTGCCTATTTTAATGGGTGCAACGATGTTTTTACAACAACTTATCACACCTATGACTATACAAGATCCTATGCAAGCTAAGATTATGAAATTTTTACCAGTGATTTTTACTTTTTTCTTTATCACTTTCCCAGCAGGACTTACGCTTTATTGGTTTGCAAATAACCTTTGTTCTTTGGTTCAACAATGGGTTATCAATAAAATATTTGCTAAAGAACATCACAAAAAAACAAGTGGAGCATGAAAAATGAAAATCGAAGCCATTGATCTTCAAAGTGCCTTAACAGAAGCTTCAAGAAGTTTAGAATGTTCTGTGATGGACTTAGAATATGAGATTATTCAGCATCCAAGAAAAGGTTTTTTTGGATTTGGAAGAAAAAAGGCAATTATAGAGGCTAAAGCAAAAAAAAGGATTTTGAAAAAAAATCCTAAAAAAGAATTTACAAGTTCAAAAAATCACAAACCAGAAACACATGAGCCAAAACAAGAAAACAAGATTGAAATAAAAAATGAAAAAAATAAAAATCAAAAAGAAAAATACACAGTAAAAAGTGATGAAATTTTTGATAGTTTTCATCGAGAAAGCAAAGGAGTGCGTAATACTCAGGATATTTTAGATGAGATTCGTATTCAGCTTGTAAAACTTTTAGAAAGCTCCCAGTTTAAAATAGAGCTTAGTGAACTTAGAATGTATGATGAAGATTGTGTTTTGATTCGATTGGATGGGGAAGATGCTGCTTTGATGATAGGCAAAGAAGCACATCGTTATAAGGCTATTTCTTATCTTTTGCACAATTGGATCAATTTAAAATATAATCTTTTAGTGCGCCTTGAGATCGCTCAATTTTTAGAAAATCAAATTCAAGGTATGCAGCTTTATTTACAAAGCGTGATTGAAAAAATTAAAATTCATGGACGCGGACAAACCAAACCTTTAGATGGGGTTTTGATAAAAATCGCTTTAGAGCAGTTAAGAGCTGAATTTCCAGATAAGTATGTAGGAATTAAGCAAAATAATGATCAAAGATTTGTTGTAATAAACGACTTTTTCAAAAAAGATGAGTGATACTATAGCGGCTATTGCCACAGCTCATGGTGTGGGTTCGATTTCTATTGTAAGATTAAGCGGTGAAAGGGCTTTAGAATTTGCCTTAAAGCTTAGCCACAAAACCAAACTCACCCCCCGCCATGCTACTTTTACAAAACTTTTTAATCAAAATAATGAAATTATCGATGAAGCTATAATGATATATTTTAAAGCCCCTTATAGTTTTACAGGGGAAGATATAGTAGAGTTTCAAACTCATGGAGGATTTAGTGTGAGTGAAGCTTTACTCGAAGAACTTGTGAGTTTAGGAGCAAGACTTGCTTTAGCAGGGGAATTTAGCAAAAGAGCGTGTTTAAATGGTAAAATGACTCCTTTAAAAGCTTTAAATATACAAGATCTCATACTTTCAAAATCTGCACTTGCAGCTAAAATTATAGCACGCAACATGCAAGGAAACTTAGGAGAACTTTTAGAAAAAATTCGCACAGATTTGGTTAAAACCTTGGCTTTTGTAGAAACTAGCATTGATTATGCTGATGATGATTTACCTTCTGATTTATTAGAACAAATTTCTACTATGTGTGAAGAAAATTCTAAAATTTTAAAAGAAATTTATACACTTTCCCAAAGTAAAAAAGGACTTATAGAAGGTTTTAAAATCGCTATTGTAGGTAAGCCAAATGTAGGCAAATCTTCGCTTTTAAATGCCTTGCTTTCTTATGAAAGAGCTATTGTTTCAGATATAGCAGGCACCACTCGTGATACTATAGAAGAGAGCTTTAAATTAGGAACGCATTTATTACGCATTATAGATACAGCGGGTATTAGAGAAAGTAAAGATACTATAGAACAAATCGGCGTAGCTTTAAGTAAAAAAAGTTTAGAAGATGCAGATATTATTTTGGCAGTCTTTGATGCTTCAAGAGTGCGAGATAAAGAAGATGAGAAAATTTTTGACTTATTAGCAAATACTGATAAAAAAATCTTTTGGATTTTAAATAAAAGTGATTTAGAAAATGTTTTCAAAAATACTCAAAATAAAAATTTTATCAAGCTTAGTGCTCAAAAAGACATCACTTTGTTAAAAGAAGAATTGCAAAATTATCTTAATTCTTTTGATAGCGAAGGTATTATGGTAAGTTCTTTAGATCTTATTAATGCTTGTAAAATTTCAAGCGAAGCGATTTTTAGAGCTAAAGGACTTTTAGAGGAAAGTTCTTTAGAACTTTTTGCTTTTGAACTTAATTTAGCTATTAATGAACTTGCAAGATTTACCAAAGATTTTCAAAGAGATGAAATTTTAGACGAAATGTTTGGTAATTTTTGTTTAGGAAAATGAAAGGATAAAAATGGATAAAGGAACCATAAAAGCACATAAAATCAGCGATGAAGAATATGCACAAATTTTAGAAATTTTAGGACGAGAACCAAATCTGTTAGAACTTGGGGTTATTTCTGCGATGTGGAGTGAGCATTGCTCTTATAAATCCAGCAAAAAATATCTTAATGGTTTTCCAACTAAAGCACCTTGGGTGATTCAAGGCCCAGGAGAAAACGCAGGGGTTATTGATATCGGGCAAGGTATGGCAGCAGTTTTTAAAGTAGAAAGTCACAATCATCCTAGCTTTATAGAACCTTTTGCGGGTGCGGCTACAGGAGTAGGGGGAATTTTACGTGATGTTTTTACTATGGGCGCAAGAGTGGTTGCGGGGCTAAATTCTTTAAAATTTGGCGATATTTATGATGAAAAATGCGGTAAACATCAAAAATACCTTGTTAAAGGTGTAGTAAATGGAATTTCTCATTATGGAAATTGCATGGGTGTGCCAACTATAGGTGGAGAATGTGCTTTTGATGAGTGTTTTAATGGAAATATCTTAGTTAATGCCTTTGCTTTAGGGGTTTGCAAAAGTGAAGATATCTTTTATGCTAAGGCTGAAGGTGTAGGAAATCCTGTGATTTATGTGGGTTCAAAAACAGGGCGTGATGGACTTGGTGGAGCGGTTATGGCAAGTGATAGTTTCAATGAAGAAAGCAAATCTTTGCGTCCTACAGTGCAAATTGGCGATCCTTTCAGTGAAAAACTTCTTATGGAGGCTTGTTTAGAGCTTTTTAAAACCGATTATATTGTGGGTATTCAAGATATGGGTGCTGCAGGGCTTACTTCAAGTTCTTTTGAAATGGCAGGAAGAAGTGGCAGTGGCATGAAACTTTACCTAGATAAAACTCCTATGCGTGAAAGCGGTATGACTCCTTATGAGTTAATGCTTAGCGAGTCTCAAGAAAGAATGCTTATTTGTGCAAAAAAAGGCTATGAAGATAAGGTTATAGAAATTTTCAAAAAATGGGATTTAGATGCTGTGGTTATGGGTGAAGTTACCAATACAGGAAAAATGGAGCTTTTTTGGCATGATGAGCTTGTAGGGCTTATTCCTATCGAGCCTTTAAGTGAAAAAGCGCCGATTTTAAGTCGTCCTATAAGTGAGCCAAAATATTTAAGTGAAATTAAAGACTATAAATTTGAGCTAAAATCAAGTATTCAAGAGCTTTTTATACAAATGCTTCAAAATGAAAATATTAATAATAAAGCTTTTATTTATGATCAATTTGATTCAAGCGTGCAAACCAATACCATAAAAGCTGATGGAAGATTAGGTGCTAGTGTTATTCGTATCAAAGAAAATGGTGTAAGTGTGGCTATGGCTGTAGAATGTAACTCACGCTTAAATTATGTAAATCCTAAAATAGGAGCAGCTTTAGCAGTAGCTTCTGCAGGAAGAAAGGTTGCTTGCACAGGAGCTAAGCCTTTGGCAATAAGCGATTGTTTAAATTATGGAAATCCGCAAAATCCTGAAGTGATGTGGCAATTCGCACAAGGTTGCGAAGGTATTAAAGAAGCTTGTAAAGAGTTAAATACCCCAGTAGTAAGCGGCAATGTTTCGCTTTATAATGAAACCAATGGTGTAAGTATTTATCCAAGTCCTACTATAGTAAGCGTAGGGGTTTTAGAAGATGCAAATAAAACCTTAAAAGCTAGTTTTGAAAAAGAAAATTTAAGCGTTTATCTTTTGGGTAAAAGTTTAGGAGAATTTGGTGGATCTATGGTAATGAAAATCCAAGATAAAAAAGTATCAGGAAGCCTTAAAGAGCTTGATTATAAAGCTGAACTTGCACTTTGGAATTTGCTTTATAAAGCCAATCAAAATTCTTTACTTGAGTGTGCCAATAGCGTAGGAATAGGGGGTATTGCTATGACTTTGGCAAAAATGTTTGCTATTTCTAGTGTGGGTGCAAATTTAACAAGTGGTTTTGATGATGAAAAAATGATTTTTGATGAGAGTGCAAGTCGTGCTATAGTAGGGCTTAGCAAAGAAAATGAAGAAGCTTTTTTAAATTTAGCCAAAGAATTTGGAGTAAAAGCTTATAAATTAGGTGTGAGTACAAGCCAAAAATATTTTAAACTTGATAGCATTGAGTTAAGCAAGGCTGAACTTGATAAGTTTTATTTTGAAAGTTTTAAAGAGCAAATCCAATGACTTTAGTTTTAATTATACTCGTTGTTTTGGTGTTTTACTGGTATTATAAAACTTGGGGAAAACAGGATTTTTTAAACTCAGCCACAAGAGGAGCCAAAGGCTTTGCTAAGGGTTTTGCTCGTGGAGTTATGGAAGAAAGAATGGATGAGTTTAAAAGGCGTATGAATTACTATGTTATCGCACTTTTGGCAAAAATTGCAAAAAGCGATGGCAGAGTAAGTGAAAATGAAGCTGAAATGATCAAAGATCTTTTAGATGCAAATGCTAAAGATGAAAAAGAAAGAGCTTTTTTAAAAGCAAGTTTTAATGAACATAAAGAAAATTTAAGCGATGCTTTTTATGTGGCAAAAGATTTTTTAAAAGAAGTACCTTTACCTAAAAATGAGCGTTTTAATGTCTTGCGTGTGCTTGTTTTTATGGCTTTAATCGATGCAGATTTTAATGCTAAAAAGCGTGAAATTTTAGAGCAAATCGCTAAAGCCTTTGATATAGCAAAAAGCGAACTAGACGCTTTTATAGCAAGTCTTTCAAATTTAAAAAGTGCTAAAAAAGAATTAAGTCTTGATGAAGCTTTTGCTATTTTAGAACTTCCAAATAATGCGGATTTAAATGCAGTAAAAAAACAATACCGCAATTTAGCAAAAAAATATCATCCTGACATTTTAAACGCAAACAATGTCAGCGAAGAAGAACTTAAGATCGGTATAGAGAAATTTCAAAAAATCAATGAAGCTTACGAAAAAGTTAAAAAACATTTAGAAAGGTAAAAATGAGAGCATTACTTAGTGTGAGTGATAAAGAAGGCATAGTAGAATTTGGCAAAGAGCTTGGAAATTTAGGCTTTGAGATTCTTTCAACAGGCGGGACTTTTAAGCTTTTAAAAGAAAATGGAATAAAAGTTATAGAAGTGAGTGATTTTACAAAAAGTCCTGAGCTTTTTGAAGGGCGTGTGAAGACTTTACACCCTAAGATTCATGGTGGGATTTTGCATAAAAGAAGCGATGAAAATCATATCAAACAAGCAAAAGAAAATGAAATTTTAGGCATTGATCTAGTTTGTGTAAATTTATATCCTTTTAAAAAAACCACTATTATGAGTGATGATTTTGATGAAATTATAGAAAATATCGACATAGGTGGGCCTGCGATGATAAGAAGTGCGGCAAAGAACTATAAAGATGTGATGGTGCTTTGTGATCCGCTTGATTATGAAAAAGTGATTGAGACTTTAAAAAAAGGTCAAAATGATGAGAATTTTCGTTTGAAATTGATGATAAAAGCTTACGAGCATACGGCAAATTATGATGCTTATATTGCAAATTATATGAATGAACGCTTTAACGGAGGTTTTGGAGCGAGTAAATTTATAGTAGGACAAAAAGTATTTGATACAAAATATGGAGAAAATCCACATCAAAAAGGGGCTTTATACGAGTTTGATGCCTTTTTTAGTGCAAATTTCAAAGCCCTTAAAGGCGAAGCAAGTTTTAATAATCTAACCGATATTAATGCAGCTTTAAATTTAGCTAGTAGTTTTGATAAAGCTCCAGCTATTGCTATAGTAAAACATGGAAATCCTTGTGGTTTTGCTATAAAAGAAAATTTGGTACAAAGCTATATACATGCTTTAAAATGCGATAGCGTCAGTGCTTATGGAGGAGTGGTTGCAATCAATGGAACTCTTGATGAGGCTTTAGCAAATAAAATCAATGAAATTTATGTAGAAGTAATTATAGCAGCCAATGTAGATGAAAAAGCTTTAGCTGTGTTTGAAGGTAAAAAACGCATTAAAATTTTCACTCAAGAAAGTCCGTTTTTAATCCGTAGTTTTGATAAATATGATTTTAAACGTATTGATGGGGGTTTTGTATATCAAAACAGCGATGAAGTGGGCGAAGATGAGCTTAAAAATGCAAAGCTTATGAGTCAAAGAGAGGCAAGCAAGGAAGAATTAAAAGATCTTGAAATCGCTATGAAAATAGCAGCATTTACCAAATCAAACAATGTTGTTTATGTAAAAAATGGTGCTATGGTGGCTATAGGTATGGGTATGACAAGTAGAATCGATGCAGCAAAGGCAGCGATCACTAAAGCTAAAGAAATGGGGCTTGATTTGCAAGGTTGCGTTTTAGCAAGTGAAGCCTTTTTTCCTTTTAGAGATAGCATGGATGAAGCAAGTAAAGTAGGGGTTAAAGCTATAGTAGAACCAGGCGGAAGTATAAGAGATGATGAAGTGGTAAAAGCAGCCAATGAGTATGGTATGGCGCTTTATTTCACAGGCGTAAGACATTTCTTACATTAAGTTTAATGGAATGTTATGTTTTTTACACATAATTCAATAAAAATTAAATAAATTATGTGTAAAATATTTCTGAAAAATTTTATTTTTAGGAAATTGTGATGTTTAAAACTATAGGATTTAAGGTTTCTGCTGCAATTTTTGTGGTGTTGCTTATAAGTTTTATTGTTATGCAAGTGATTTTAAATTTGGATTTTAAAAATACTGCCAATAAAATGAGCAGGGCAAATTTAGATACCGTAAGTACTTCTGTTTTTCAAACAATGAGAATGGCTATGAATTTAGGAGATCCTGAAAAAATTAAAGAAGCTATTGAAGATGCAAAAAGTATAGAGGGTATTAGTGATATTAAAATTTATCCTTCAAAAGATACTATAGATCTTTTTGAGATGAAAGCCCCTCAAATTTCAAATGATAAGCGTATTATAGAACAATTTTCAAATCCTAAAATTCAAGCTTTAGAAGAAAATGTAAATGGTGTTGTGCATTTAAGATTGATACGCCCTTTGATTGCAGATGAAAGTTGTGTTGCTTGTCATGCAAATGCTAATATAGGGAGTGTGATAGGGGTTATGGATATATCGCATTCTTTAGAAGGTGTTCAAAAAGATATAAGTAAAACCAGTCAATCTTATATTATAATATTTACTATTGCTTTGATTTTTACCCTTTGTGTGGTTCTCTTAATGCTTAAAGTTGTTGTTGGAAAGCCTGTTTTAGAGCTTTTAAATCATGCTAAAGAATTAGCTCAAGGAAGTGGTAATTTAAAAGCTCGTATTTCAGTTAAAGGTCAAGATGAAATTGCTTTAGCTTGTAGATATATCAATCAATTTATCGAAAAAACTCACAAGGCAGTTAGCGGTGCAAGTCATAATTCAAAAAATGTAGAAAAACAAAGCAATCTTTTAAATTCAAATGCTATTTCTTTAAGTGAAATTAGTTCACAAAGTCATAAACAAATAGATCAAAGTTTTAAGCTTGGTGCAAATGTTGGTAATGAACTTGGGGAACTTGCTAGTTTGTCAAATAAGGCAAATAGTGCCAATGAAAAATCCTTTTTATTATTAGAGCAAATGCTTAAATCTTTGTTTAATGTTGCTAATAAAGTATCAACAGTATCTCAAAATGAAAATGAATTGGCTAAAAAAGTTGAAAACATGGTTAATCAAGCAGGTAATATACAAAAAGCAACTCAAATGATGGATGAGATCGCAGATAAAACAAATTTACTATCTCTAAATGCTGGCATAGAAGCAGCTAGGGCTGGTGCATTTGGACGAGGTTTTTCTGTAATTGCTGAGGATGTTAGGCAATTGGCTCAGAACAGTGAGGAATTTTTAGGAAATGTAGCTCAAATTACAAAAGAGCTTTTGCAAAGTATTAATGAGGTTAGCGCAGAATTAAAGAAAAATGCTCAAAGTATACAAGCTTTAAATGATGACACCACTTTATTGGTTGATGATGCTAATGAGGTTAAATTATGCAACGAAGATGCTAGGGCTTTGGTAACTCAATGTACTGAAAAAATAAAAATTTCCCAAGAGAATATACAAAATTTACTTTCTCGTATGCAAAAAAATGTCGAAGTAAGTGAAAAGAATGAAGAAATTTCTAAAATTCTGCTTCAAGTTGCAGATGAGTTAAAAATAGTGTGTCATAATCTCGAAAGCGAACTTAACCAATTTCAAATTTAAAGGAATAAAATGAAAAAAACGCTTCAAATTGCTTTAGCTGCAACTTTTTTTGCAGGTTGTGCTAGTACTTCTGTTACTTCATCTACTTCTAAAGGTAATAATGAACTTGTGCAAAATCAGCTTTTCAAAATAGAAAAAATTATAGTTAATGGTAAAACTTTTGATCCAAAAAACGCAGAGGAAAGTCCAAATATCAGTTTTGAAAATAATAAATTTTATGGTTATTCAGGATGCAATCGTTTTTTTGGTTCTTACCAAACTAAGGCGGATACTTTACAAATCGAAGGTGATCGCGTAGCTTCAACTCAAATGCTTTGTCACCCAATGGATGTAATGGATTTTGAAAATTCTTTCCTTTCAAATTTCAAAGGAACTTTTAAAATTTCAAATGAAAATGGAAAACTTGTTTTAAGCAATGATGAAATGAAAATCTTTTTTAAATAATACCCTAAAGCCTCGAAATATCGAGGCAATCTTCTTAAATTTGACAAAAGTCTAAAAAATGATACAATTATAATTTTATTATCAAAAAAGGTAGTTAAATGATAAAATCAATTCCTGAATGGAGTGAGCAAGAATACCTCATACTTTCTTTACCTCATGAAAAAAGCGATTGGAGTCCATATTTAGAGGAAATTTTGCAAAGTTATAAAGAATTTGTAAAAGTGGTAAGTGAATTTCAAAAAGTTTTACTTATAGCTCCTAAACAGAGTGATTTTGAAAATTTTAAAGATATAAAAAATGTAGAGTTTTTTAAATGTGATACAAATGATACTTGGATACGTGATTTTGGAGCTATAGATATAGTAGAAAATAGTCGTTTAAAGGCTCTTGATTTTACTTTTAATGCTTGGGGAAATAAATTTCAAAGTGAGCTTGATAATGCTGTAAATTCTAAGCTTTTTAAAGAAAAATTTAAAGAGGGGCTTAAAAAGGTGGATTTTGTTTTAGAAGGAGGAAGCATTGACTTTAATGGAGAGGGCGTGATGCTTACAAGCTCTCATTGTCTTTTAAATGAAAATAGAAATTCTCATCTAAACAAAACTCAAATTGATACAAAATTAAAAGAATTTTTTGGTTTAAAGCAAATTATTTGGTTAGAAAATGGTTTCATAAAAGGTGATGATACAGATCATCATATCGATACCTTAGCAAGATTTATAGATAAAAATACCATAGCACATTGTATTTGTGAAGATGAAGAGGATGAGCATTATTTGCCTTTGCAAAAAATGAAAGAAGAGCTTAAAAAAACAGGCTTTGATTTAGTAGAACTTCCTATACCTAAGCCTTTATACTATAAAGGAAGAAGATTGGGGGCGACTTATGCGAATTTTGTTTTTATAAATAATGCTTTAATTGTGCCTTTTTATAAGGATAAAAATGATGAAATCATAGCTAAAAGACTTTCTAAAGCTTTACCCAATCATAAAATTATAGGAGTAGATGCAAGAGTGTTTTTACGACAAAACGGTTCTTTGCATTGTTCTTGTCAAAATCGTTTCAAAGGTTTAAGATGAGTTTGCAAAAAAAAGCAACTCTTGTAGCAAGTTTATGTGCTATTGTTTTAGCCCTGGTTAAATTTATAGTAGGCTTAACAAGTGGTTCTGTTGCAGTGCTTTCAAGCGCGATTGATTCTTTGATGGATTTTGTTATTTCTGCTTTTAATTTTTTAGCTCTTAAAAAAAGCTCACAAAAGGCGAATGAAAATTATAATTTTGGTTTTTCTAAAATTGAAGCTTTAATGGGTTTGTTAGAAGGTGTTTTTATAGTTGGCGTGGGGATTTTTATTTTTTATGAGAGTATTTTAAAGATTTATTATAAAGAAGAAATTAAAGATTTAAATTCAAGTATCTATGTGATGATTTTTGCTTTAATTATGACTTTTTTTCTTGTGCTTTTTTTAAATTATGTAGCTAAAAAAACCAAAAGTTTGATTATAGAAAGTGATGCTTTGCATTACAAAACAGATTGTCTAACCAATGTTTGCACTTTGGGAGCTTTGGTTTTGATTTATTTTACAAATTTACATATTATTGATGCTATTTTTGGGATAGTGATCAGTCTTTATACGGCATTTTCTGCTTTTAAAATCATTAAAAAAGCTTTGGCTTTTTTAATGGATGAGGCTTTGCCCAAGGAACAAGTGGATAAAATTTGTACTTTGATTTCTAATAATCCTGAAATAATTTCCTATCATGAATTAAAGACGCGTAAAACTCCAAGTTGTAATTATTTAAGCGTGCATTTGGTTTTTTGCCCTATAATTTCGCTTTTAAATGCGCATAAAATTTCAGATGAAATAGAAGAAGGTGTGCGTAAGATGTTTGAAAATGAAAAATGGGATATACAAATTCATTTAGATCCTTATGATGATGCAGAACAAGAAAGGCAAAGACAATGAAAATCGCTTTAATACAACAAAAATTTCACTCAAACAAAGAACAAACTATAAAAAAAACTTGCGAATTTATAGAAGAAGCCTCTAAACAAGGAGCTGAGCTTATTTGTTTGGGAGAACTTCATCAAAGTGAGTATTTTTGTCAAAGTGAAAATGTGGATTTTTTTGACTATGCTAATGATTATGAAAAAGATGTGAAATTTTGGGCAAATATAGCTAGAAAAAATCAAATAGTGCTTATTACTTCACTATTTGAAAAACGAAGTGCTGGACTTTATCATAATACTGCAGTGGTTTTTGAAAAAGATGGTTCTATAGCAGGCAAATATCGCAAAATGCACATACCTGATGATCCTTGTTTTTATGAAAAATTTTATTTTACTCCTGGAGATTTGGGTTTTGAACCTATAAATACAAGTTTAGGTAAGCTTGGAGTGCTTATTTGTTGGGATCAATGGTATCCTGAAGCAGCAAGAATTATGGCTTTAAAAGGAGCTGAGATTCTTATTTATCCCACGGCAATTGGTTGGTTTGATAAGGATGAAGATGAAGAAAAACAAAGGCAGCTCAATGCTTGGCTTGGTGTTCAAAAAGGACATGCTATAGCTAATGGTTTATATGTAGTAGCTATCAATAGAGTAGGTTTTGAAAAAGATGTAAGTGGGGTAGAAGAGGGCATTAGATTTTGGGGAAATTCTTTTGTTTTTGGCCCTCAAGGTGAAGAACTTTGTCTTTTAGATTCTCAAAACGAATGTGTAAAAATCATAGAAATAGATAAAAAAAGAAGTGAAAATGTGCGTCGTTGGTGGCCTTTTTTGCGAGATAGACGCATAGAATATTTTGCAGATTTAACTAAAAGATTTATTGATTAAATCAATAAATCTTATTTGTTTTGTATATTTTCAAGATAGCTTTTTATTTGCTCTTTTTCTTGTTCGTTTAAATTTATAAAACTTATTTCTTTAAGTCTTGATAAAAGCAAATTATCTTCTAAAATTTCATTTTTTCCTATTTCTAAAGAAGTGATGACGCTAGAACTTATGAGAAGTCTTTGGGTTGCATCTTTTCTTAAGCCCCATATATTATGTATGGCAATATTATTATCTGTAATTTGTCCTGCATAAAGCATAATATGTCCAGGTAAATAAAGTAAACTAAGATAAGCTTTCCCAAAGCGGTTTAAAAAATCTTTTTTTTGAGAATTGCTAAGAGTGCTTATATCAAAATGATTAAAAGAATTTTTTTGTGCAGCTGAATTTCTTGGTAGATAAAGTCCAAAAGCTGAAAAGATATCACGAGTTAGTAAAGAACAATCTCTTTCAAAATTATAACCGCCCCAGCCATAAGGCAAATTTAAAACTTGTGAAAGTTGATTTTTTAAATTTTTATCATTGAATTGTAAAGGAAATTTAGATACATCTTTTTTAGAAATTTTATATTTTTTAGAACCTATTTTTCCATAAAAATAGTTTTTATCTTCTTTGTAGCAAGGATAAATAGCACCAATTCTACTTTCAAAGAAAAATTTACCATCCTCGCTATAGATAGGAAATTTTTCTTTTAGTGGTGTGATAAAGTTGAGATTTTCATAGATTTTCGCTCTATCGTTTGAGAAAAATTCCAAATTTTTACTTTCAACAAATCCAAATCCAGCTTCACCTAAAACAAAAGCATAACGCTTATCTTTACTAAAATGTGAAATTAAGACAGGGGTTCCAGCATTTAAAATGCCATCGCTTGCATAGTCAAAAGGAATTCCTTCATTTTCAAAAAAAGGATTTTTTAAGATAGCTCTTTGGGTTGGAAGATTTTTAATGATTGTATTTTGGATAATTAAAGCTTTTTGATTAAGTTTACCGAATTCTTGGATATTTGCATTATTTATAGCGTTTTTAAACCATGAAAGTGGAATAATTTGTTTATTGAAAAAATAATAAGTATTTTTTGAATTTAAATATAAAGGAAAGGACCAAAAAATATTTTGTCCTTTGTAATTTTTAAACGAATCATGCCAAGGGTTAAAGAAATATTTTTTATATCGTTTTGCATCAAAATTAATATCGTAAGCAAATTGTGGCAAAATGCTTACATTTTGTTCGTATTCAAGTTTTGCATAATGTTGATTTTCATTTTTTTGTTCTAAATTTTCATGATGAAGTGAAGTTAAATTTTTTGTTGAACAAGCTGTTAAAAATAGCACTATAAAAGTAAAATATAAACAAGATTTCATAATCAACCTTTTAGAAAAAATAGTTATAATTAAAGCCAAGGAAATATAATGCTTGATAAACTAGAAAAAATTTTAGCTTATGATAATGTTTTTTTAAGTGGTGGTGCTGGAGTTGGTAAAAGCTTTTTGACAAATGAGCTTATCAAATCTTATAGAAAACAAAAAAAATTAGCCATAGCTCTTGGTTCTAGTGCTCTATCGGCGTTTAATATAGGCAGTGTTACTTTACACAGCTTTTTTTGTTTAGGGTATTGTGATGATATGATGAAATTAAGTGCATTGGATCGCAATCAAAAACAAAAAGAAAAATTAACAAAACTTAAAGAACTTTTAAAAACGATTGAGCTTATTATTATCGATGAAATTTCCATGGTTAGTGCAAGTGTTTTTGAAATGATAGGTTTTAGACTTAAAAATTCTCAATTTAATGGAAAAATTTTAGTTGTAGGAGATTTTTTTCAATTGCCTCCCGTAGTTAAAGAAAAAAAGGAAACTTTATTTAACCATTCTTATTATGCTTTTTCTTCATTTTTTTGGCAAGATTTAAATTTTAAGAATGTTAAACTTTCTCAACCTAAAAGAACGCAAAATATGGAATTTTATAACCATTTATCTTTGATTAGACAAGGTTTTTTAGATGAAAAAATTTTAAGCTTTTTTGAATCTTTGCGAATTGATTATAAAGAATTAGAAAATTTAGAAGATGATTATACTTTACTTTGTGGTATCAATAAAAAAGTAAACAATATTAATCAAGAAAAATTAAGCAAACTTGAGACCCCGCTTGTATGCTTTAAAGCTCAGGTTAAAAAAGAAGATAAGAGAATAAAAGATGAAGAGCTTGATTCTTGGATTAGAAGCTTAAATATATTGGAAGAATTAAATATTAAAATAGGCGCTCGTATTATTTTTTGTGTAAATAATTGGGATAAGAATTATTATAATGGAGAGCAAGGCATTATAGAAGATATTCTTTATGAAGAGGAGAAAATTTATATTAGCATTATTAAAAATAATGGGATGAAAATTTTACTTGAACCTTATACTTTTTTCATGGAAGAACTTGAGCAATCAGGTAAAGATTTTGTTGTTAATATTCTCGCAAGTGTTACACAGTTTCCTATTAAATTAGCTTATGCTATTACTATACACAAATCACAAGGTATGAGCATTGAAAAATTAGTGTGTGATATTGATCATATTTTTGAAAATGGACAGCTTTATGTCGCTCTTTCTCGCGCTACAAACCCAAATACTTTAAAAATTTATTCTACAAAAAAGATAAATTTTGGATTTTATTTTGCTAATATTTTAAAAATAGATTCTAATGTGATCGAATTTTATAAAAAACATAATTTTTTAGATCTTGAAATACAAGAACAAATCATTTAAAGGCATTAAATGAAAAAAATATTTTTAAGTGTTTTTTTGGTTTTGAGTTTAAATGCTCAAAATCTTGAAATAGATAACATAAGAACAGATTTGTATTCTAAAAGTGGGACAAATGTTCTTAAAAAAGTTGAAATTTCTTTGGAATTTGATGGGAATAATTTAAAAGAAAATGAAAATAAGTTAATTGATGCTGTAAATACAGTAATTTCAGGATTTTTTTACGAAGATATTTTTACAGAAATTGGAAAAAATAATTTTAAAAAGACTTTAGAAAAATTTTTAGATAAGAAATATAAGATTAAATTAGATGATATATATATCATATCTTTAAGCGGAGTGGAAAAATTTGATTTAGAGGAGTTTAAACGCTTTTTAGAAAGCACTGAGGCTAAAGAGAAGGGTATGGGCAGCGAGGTAAAAAAAGCACTTGAAAACTTAGAAGCTCCTAAAACTCAAGTTCCTAGTGTTGAAAAGATCTCAACTCCTAGTGTTCCAAATTTAGAAGTCAAACAAGTTGAACAGCTTTTCAAAGATTCAGATGAAGAAAATAAAAATGACAATGGAGAAATCAATATAGATAATTTAAATACACCTAAAATGACTCCAGATATAGAAGAAAAAATTAAAAGAGATTTAATCGCCAATCCTCCGCAAATATTTAAAGAAAATAATACAAGCGAGCCTTATTATTTGCCACAAACAGGTTATGATATAAAGCTTGATGAAAATACAACGCAAAATTAGCGAACTATGTCATAATTTTGCGGAATTTTTGCCTTAAAAACATCGGAATTAATTTTTGGATTTTTAATTTGATTGTTTAGATTGATTATAACATCATTTTCAAATTCATCTTTATAGGATATGCTTTGAATTTGCTCTTGATTGAGTTTAATTGTATAATTTATATTATCATATTTTGCTACAAGTTTATCTTTATCTATAAGACTTGCTTTTTTGAAAATTTCATTAAGATTTGGAATGTTATCAAGATGAGAGAAAATGACTTGCTCTAGATCGTGCTCTATTATGGTTACTTGATTTTTGTTAATATAAATCTCTTTTTTACTAGGAGTATCATAACTCCAATATGCTTGATCTTTACTCAGTATAAAATGTCCAGAATAAGAAAGTGTAGAGTTTTTGGATTTTACTATTTGGATAAAATCGCTTGAAAAGGTATTAAAATTAAGATCAAGGGCAAAAAGTTGTCCTATAAAAATAAAAAATATCAAGAATGTTTTTTTCATTTATTTTCCTTAAAAAAATTATATTTTTTATATCATTCTAGCTAATTTTAATTAAATAATCGTTATAATGATAGTTTGAAAAATTTATAAAGGTTTAAAAATGTTTTTAAATACCTTAAAAGCCGTTTTTGGAACAAAAAATGATCGTGAAGTTAAAAAATACTTCAAGCGTGTAGCACAAATCAATGCTTTAGAAGGCAAATATCAAAATTTAAGCGATGATGAATTAAAAGCCGAATTTGCAAAATTTAAAGAGCAAATTTTAAGCGGAGAAAAAAACGAAAATGATATCTTAAATGATGTTTTTGCTATAGTCAGAGAGACAGGTAAGAGAACTTTAAATATGCGTCATTTTGATGTGCAGTTAATCGGTGGTATGGTTTTACACGATGGAAAAATCGCAGAAATGAAAACAGGAGAAGGTAAAACCCTTGTAGCGACCTTGCCTGTTGTTTTAAATGCCATGAGTGGCAAAGGCGTACATGTCGTTACAGTGAATGATTATCTAGCCAAAAGAGATGCTGAGCAAATGAGTGCGATTTATAATTTTTTAGGTTTTAGCGTAGGCGTGATTCTTTCTTCTCAAAATAGTGACATAGAGCACAAGCAAGCTTATGATTGCGATATTACTTATGGAACCAATAATGAGTTTGGTTTTGATTATTTGCGTGATAATATGAAATTTTCAAAAGTTGAAAAAGTTCAAAGAGGGCATAATTTTGTTATTGTAGATGAAGTAGATAGTATTTTAATTGATGAGGCAAGAACTCCGCTTATCATCAGCGGCCCTACAAATCGCACTTTAGATGGTTATATTAAAGCCAATGAAGTAGCCAAGCAAATGCAAAAAGGCGAAGCAGTTTTACCTCCTGCAAAACCTGAGGGTGATTTTGTGGTAGATGAGAAAAATCGTAGTATTTTGATTACCGAAGCAGGTATTGCTAAGGCTGAAAAACTTTTTGGTGTAGAAAATTTATACAGTCTTGATAATGCTATCTTAGCACATCAGCTTGATCAAGCTTTAAAGGCACATAATCTTTTTGAAAAAGATGTGCATTATGTTTTAAGAAATAATGAAGTTATCATCGTTGATGAATTTACAGGGCGTTTAAGTGAAGGACGTCGTTTTAGCGAAGGATTGCATCAAGCTTTAGAAGCCAAAGAAAATGTAAAAATTCAAGAAGAAAGCCAAACTCTAGCAGATATTACTTTTCAAAATTATTTTAGAATGTACAATAAACTTGCAGGTATGACAGGAACTGCACAAACAGAAGCGACTGAATTTTCTCAAATTTATAGTTTAGATGTTATTTCTATACCGACAAATATTCCTATTAAAAGACAAGATAAAGATGATCTTATCTATAAAACTCAAAATGAAAAATTTAAAGCCGTAATTGAAGAGATTAAAAAAGCCAATGCTAAAGGTCAGCCTGTGCTCGTAGGAACCGCAAGTATAGAGCGCAGTGAAGTTTTTCACAATATGCTTGTAAAAGAGAAAATCCCTCATCATGTTTTAAATGCTAAAAATCACGAACAAGAAGCTTTGATTATCCAAGATGCAGGTAAAAAAGGTGCTGTAACTATCGCTACAAATATGGCAGGTCGTGGTGTGGATATAAAAATCGATGATGAGATTAGGGCTTTGGGTGGGCTTTATATTATAGGTACAGAAAGACATGAAAGCCGCCGTATTGATAATCAACTTCGTGGTCGTGCAGGAAGGCAGGGCGATCCTGGAATAAGTCGTTTTTATCTAAGTTTAGAAGATAATCTTTTAAGAATTTTTGGTGGGGATCGTATTAAAAGCATTATGGATCGCTTAGGTATAGAAGAGGGCGAAAGCATAGAGTCAAGAATCGTTACAAGAGCGGTTGAAAATGCGCAAAAAAAAGTAGAAAGCTTACATTTTGAAAGCAGAAAGCATTTGTTAGAATATGATGATGTAGCAAATGAACAAAGAAAAACTATTTATCGTTATCGTAATGAGCTTTTAGATGAAAACTATGATATTAGAGCTAAAATTTCTCAAAATATCGCTGAATATAGCACAAATGTAATGAATGATTATATGCTTGATGAAAGCGGTTCTAATGTAAATTTTGAAAATTTGAAAGCAAAAATTTTATATGAGTGTTCAACTCAGATTAGTGAAAAAGATTTTGAAAATTTAAGCGTCATTGAAATGCAAGACAAGCTAAGTCAAATTCTTGAAAATTCTTATAATGAAAAGATGTCAAGACTTGAGATTAAAGAATTGCGTAATATAGAGCGTATTTTATATTTGCAAGTTTTGGATAATGCTTGGAGAGAGCATTTGTATCAAATGGATATTTTAAAAACAGGAATAGGACTTCGCGGATACAATCAAAAAGATCCTCTTGTGGAATATAAGAAAGAAAGTTATAATCTTTTCTTGGAGCTAGTTAATCGTATTAAATTTGATAGTATTAAACTACTTTTTAGTGTGCAATTTAATCAAGAAGAGGTACAAAATTTAGAAAATAAAGCCAATGAAGAAAATGAAAAGCTACTTCAAAGCTCAGTAGAAATGGGTGCAAGCGAAGATAATCTTGGCGAAGCTGAGTTTAAAAAAGTTCCACGCAATGCTCCTTGTCCTTGCGGAAGTGGAAAAAAATTTAAAGAATGCCATGGAAAAAGTGGTCCTAAGCAAGGAATTTTAGCTTGAATAAAAGCGTTTTAAAATATTTACTTTTTAAATATTTAAGATTTGATAAAGAACAACCCTTTATCAATCTTTCTATGCTTTTGGCCTTTTTAGGAGTTTGCGTAGGACTTTGTGTTTTGCTTGTAGCTATGGCAATTATGAATGGTTTTGATAAAGAATTTGAAAAACGCTTTTTTCTGATGAATTATCCTATTACTATTTTGCCTAAATTTTACGCTCCTGTAAATGATGAATTTATAGATGAGTTAAGAAAAACATTTCCAAATTTGTTATTTAGCCCTTATATAAGTACTCAAGTTGTTATAAAGGGAGATAATCGTTTTGAAGGTGGTGTGCTTTTTGGCGTTAATTTTAATGATGAAAAAAAAATAAACGAAGTGGTTGCTAAAGCTTTAAAGGATGAGAATTTAAGTGGTTTTGATATACTTGTAGGATCAGCACTTATTGATGAATTTGGTTTGCATAAAAATGACAAACTTTCACTTATTTTTTCAAATCTTAATCCTAGTGGATTTTCTTTAGTACCACAAACTAAACGTTTTGATGTTAAAGCGCGTTTTACTTCAGGGCTTGCATTTTATGATAAAGCTTATATGTACACAGATGTTGATGTATTGAAAAAAGTACTTGGAATGCCTAAAAATCCAAATTATGATGGAGTTCATGTATATAGTGATAATGCTTTTAAGGATGTTGAAAAAATTAAATCTTATTTAAAAGACGATTATGCTGTAGTAGGCTGGTGGGAACAAAATAAAAATTTCTTTTCAGCCTTAGAGCTTGAGAAAAGAGCGCTTTTTATAGTGTTGATGCTTATTATTTTGGTTGCAAGTTTAAATATAGTAAGTTCTTTATTGATGATAGTAATGAATCGTCGCAGTGAAATAGCACTTTTACTTGCCCTAGGTGCAAGCAAAAATGAGGTAAAAAAGAGTTTTTTTGCCTTAGGCATGCTTATTGGCGGCGGTGGTATGATAGTGGGTGTGATGCTTGCATTTTTTGCTTTATGGCTTTTAGGAAATTTTGATATTGTAACTTTACCTGCTGATGTTTATGGAACCAGTAAATTACCACTTGATTTGTCTTTAATGGATTTTTCTTTAACCATTATAGGTGCTTTAATAATCATAGCTTTATCGTCTTTTTATCCTGCAAAAAAAGCAACTCAAATTAACATTTTAGATACTTTAAGAAATGAATAAATTGTAATTTTGGAGATTTTTATTGTCTTTGTTTATCCAAAAAAATAAGAATTTTAAACCTTTAAAACCTCTATCAAAGTCAAAAATAATCACTAATTTAATTCTTTTGATTTTATTTTTAATATTGTTTTGTTATTGTAGTTTTAGTATAAGTGCTTATCATTTTGATTTTAGTGCAATTGCGACCTATAAAGAAAAATTTCTTCAAGGTTTTTTAAATACCTTAATAATCAGTTTTTTTTCTTTATTACTGAGTATAATTTTGGGTGGAGTTTTTTGTGCTTTTTCTTTAAGTTCAATTGTTTTTTTAAGATTTTTATCTATATTTTACATAGAGCTTATCAGAGGAACCCCTTTACTAGTGCAGGTATTATTGATATATTATATCGTTGCAAATAATTTAGGACTTGATAATCGATATGTGGCTGGAGTTATTATTTTATCATGTTTTTCTGCTGCTTACTTAGCTGAAATATTTAGAGCTGGAATTTTAAGTATTTCTATATCTCAGCTTGAGAGCGCTAGGGCTTTAGGGTTAAAAGAGATGCAGGTTTTTGCGTATGTAATTTTTCCCCAAGCTTTAAAAAATATTTTAGCACCGCTGAGTGGACAATTTGCAAATTTAATTAAAGATAGTTCATTATTAAGCGTTATTGCTGTAAATGAATTAACCCAAAGTGCACAAGAGATAAATTCTTATACTTTTGCTACTCTTGAAGCTTATGTAATTTTGGCTATTACATATCTTGTTTTGACTTTACCTATAAGTATATTTTCTCGTTATTTGGAGAGAAAATGCCAAAAATGATTTAAAAAAGCTTGACAAATAGAGCTAATTTTGGCATAATCACATTTTTATTTCAGAAAATGTCTCGTTAGCTCAGCCGGTAGAGCATCTCCCTTTTAAGGAGGGGGCCGTTGGTTCGAATCC